>NZ_JACJSW010000150.1:0-45169 GCF_014698375.1 Microcystis flos-aquae FACHB-1344
TGTCAACATATCAGCTATGTACACTGGTTTAGGAAAATTGTCTATTCAATCTGAAAAATGGCGTTCTGGGGTTGTCATGTTCTTAAATGTAAAGTTTTGTTACGAGATTCAACATTTCTGCTCCAAAATCTTTATCAAATGTCAAGAGAATACGATTTTCTGCTTGGGCGCGACTTAAAACTTCACGGTCCGAGATTCCGGGGGATTCCACCCTAATCCACAGTACATCATGGCCATTTTGTCGTAGGGCTTCAACCGCATCAAGGGGGAAATTTTCGTTCGCTAGAAAACGCATCAGTTAAGCAGGAATAGCATAGACTTTCTCAGATTTGAGCATTACACTAGCATAGCTAAGACAAGCTTGAATATCTTCTACTGTAATACCTGGGTAGTTTCGCAGAATTTCATCAATACCCCAACCTTGGGCGAGAAGATCGATGATAAATTCAACCGCAATCCTTGTTCCTTTAATGATAGGTTTTCCCACCAAAATATCGGGATTTAGTGTAATTCGAGTTTCCCAGTCCATAGCTACATTATTGAAAGTGTTTTCAAAAAGGTAAAGGCTGCATGGGACGCACCCTATATCTCGTTTTATTATAACAGGATTTGGTATCACAACTTCAATCAATGTGCATGGTGCGTTCCCCAAAAATCGATCGGTGGAGCAGTAGGAGCCACATTAGGGAACGCACCCTACAAGATCGGCGATCGCACTAAGAATTATGAAGTGTCACACTCTAGTCAGCGATCGCCAGCTTAATAAGAGTTTATCTCAATAATTTGGTATCGGAGCTATCAGATTTTTAGGGCTAATTGTGCATCTGCTGGGCTAACAAATTAGCCTGTAATTCAGAGCCGGCAATCGTTTTGACGATTTAGATAAAATTTTCAATGTGACACTTTCGGGTGCGGAATGTGGGCCACAATGTAGGGGCGAACTGCGTTCGCCCAAAAGGTACATTATCAAAGCGCAAGTCCCTTTAAGTAAATTTTGATATAAATTACAGGGCAAGAATGGAGGAGTTTGGGTGGCACAACAGAAACATTGTCCCCATTTACTCGGTTACAGTTTGTCTGCGAGTTGTTAACCATCGATTCAGGGAGCGTGAACTCTCGCTACTGCGCCGACCAGCTAATAGTCCTTCGATACCAATATGCTCATCTAGATCGAGCCATTCGATAGCACATCCATCCGCTAAGAGTTGCCAATTTTGACGCTCGGCGGGGGAGGCGTGCAGTAAACGAGGGTACCATGTTAGCGGAACGGTGATGCTGCGACCGTCGGCTAGGTCGATTATTAATTTATCGTCGGTTAGGGTCACTTGATGGGCAATTGGCTCGGTTTCAAGGGTCAAAGTAATCATGCCATGCGGTTAGGATTGCGGGTTGATGTTCTGTTATTAGTTTAGCAATCTGGTTTAATTCATGTTCTTTGAATCCTCGGTTTTTCTCTAAGGTAATGGGATCAAGCCAATATTTAGCGAGTTTGCGATCGCGTTTGACATGGATATGGGCTGGCTCTCGTTGATCTGAACTGAAAAATATAAAACTGTAAGGCCCAACTTGAAGGACGGTAGGCATGAGAAAAGCTATTTTAAAGGTATATTTAGCTCTATGCTCTTATTATATGTCAATTTCTCTAATTCACAATTACCCACAAAAAAAGAGACCCTTGCAGATATCCTGTTGTAATACCTTCAATTAAAGCTGAGTTTTTGTCTGCCTAGGCGCGGCGGCGCTTGAAGCCAACTCCCAGAGCTACGACAGCCCCCAGTCCGACGAGGGCAGAGGGTTCTGGGGTGGTGGCGGGAGGAGCAGCATCGCACTTAAACCCACAGCTTCAATCAATGTGCATGGTGCGTTCCCCAAAAATCGATCGGTGGAGCAGTAGGAGTCACATTAGGGAACGCACCCTACAAGATCGGCGATCGCACTGCAAGATCGGCGATCGCACTTGTATTAGCGTAAAGTTGCATTTACAAAATGAACCGCCCCACTTGCAGCACAGTTTGCTCCTTGAAATGCAAGAAAAAAACTTCTCTTGCCAGCAATATTTAATCGGGTTGTTTTTAAAATTCCTGAGTTTAGCTCAAAGTTTCCTACATTTTTTCCATCTAAGTATAGTGAAACGAACTGGGAAAAACGACAACGCTCACCATCAGATATTCCAAAAGCCAGATCAAGCTGGGAGAATCTTTGGCCAGAAGAAGTTAAATCACATGTTATTGTTGCCGTATCATAAATCATGTACATAATAGACTTGAATAGCTGCCTTGCTATTGAGACATTACTCTCTTCAAAAAAGACCCTTCCTGATTTAACACAAGTCATCTTGAACAACTTGGTCTGTGCAATCGCAGGAGAACTCAACATATTAGTCAATATTAAAATAGAAGACGCTAGAATTAAATTTGTAACTTTCACCAATTTCCTCCTATGTTTTTGTACAATATCTAAATTAAGTTATGATAGCGCACATCACGGATAAATATCAACTCCTTCCTACTCCCCATCTGAATCTACTTTTCTTAATTAAGTCTTAATCAAATTTAGTTTAAAAAAGCGCTGTAGGGTGGGTTAGCGACAGCGTAACCCACCGAATTGATGATAAAAATGGTCTATTACACTTCGTTAATGCAGCCCACAAGAAGTGCGATCACACTTTCAGTTCCCACATCTTCACAGGAATTATAACTGGAGCATCCCACTTTTGCAATAAGCAATTATACTTAGGCGCAAAATACTTATATGGCAAGCCTTTTCGGGAGTTCATAGATTTTCAACGGTTCTCTAAATTGTGTGATTGGAACCAGAATCGTTACTACAAAAGCCTTCTTACCCTTCTGAGCATTTATACTCATTACATGACTGGGATGCTCCCAATTATAACCTAGTCACATCATGGGTTATTGGTTGGGTTTCGTTCCTCAACCAAACCTACAAGAGTATCGTCGTCATAACTGCACAATATACGGAAACTTTCCATATCTCGCGCCAAATACACATTTTTTTAAAAATCTTTCGGCATATAACCCCATTTAGGCGCAATCGCCAGAACTTTCCCCTATATCACGCCCAAAAGCGTGTTAGCCAGATTAGCTTACTGCAAACAATCTCCTTTAAGGAAACTTATCATAGAAGCCTTCTAGAAATCTAGCAAAGATTCTTATATCTGGCTGCACTTTGTCACAAAATTTCACTATTATTTCGGGTAAGGTATGGTAAATCCCTTGATAGATTCAATCGGGACTAACTTCTGTGAAAACCGCTATAGATCTCCTGCAAAAATCAAAAATCTGACCTTAAGTGAGGAGAATCCCAGACAGGAGGAGAAAAAAGACATAAAAAATTTAGTACAAATGCTCTGTTCTCCCGGCTCTGGCGCTCCCTAGCTTACCAGAGGTCGATTGCGACGACAATTATCGCAATGACCACAGCGAAAATTATCGGCATTTTCCTGAAACCCAAAGGCATTTAAGAGAAAGTGCCAACGACAGCGACGGGTATAGAGGTAGGGAAACATCTCATTTTTGGGTTTAAAAGTCATCTTGGCGGAATTATGGCGATAAATAAGCCGATAATGAAAAGGATCGAGCCATTCTAGGCGATCGAGACTGTGTAAAAGGGAGAGAATGAGCGCACCATCGGGAAATTCGGCACTAATCGCCTCTACTTTGCCCTCTAGGGGAATTTGGGCTAAAATTTGCCAAGCTTGTCGGTATTGGCGTTCCTGTTGGGAGTTAAAGAATTTTTGCTGGTTTTTATCGCTATTATCTAACCATCCCGTCGGTTCACTAATTAAGGTGAGAGCCTGCATTTTGCCGCCATCGCGACCACCGCGGCCGATTTCCTGTAGGTATTCCGATAGTAAAGCTGGGGGTTGGTAGTGGACAACCCAACGCACATCGGGTTTATTGATACCCATGCCAAAAGCTGAGGTACAGACAACAAAAGTTAAATCCCCCCGCAGCCAATTTTGTTCTATTTCCCGACGCTGAAAGGGCGATAAACCCGCATGGTAGGCACTGGTGCGATAATGGAGAGATTGCAACCATGTCGCTAAATTTTCACTATGGCGACGGGAACGAGTATAGATCAGGCCGGATTGTCGAGGTTGACCGGTGAGGAAGTTTAATAGTTGATGACGACGACAACCGGGGCTAATACATATTTTGGTGCTTAAGTCAAGGTTTTGACGGTAAGGATTTATTAAGAAAAGCTGTGGTTTTTCTAGTTGTAAGACGCGGGTGAGAGTCTCACGGGTGGCGGGGTTAGCGGTGGCGGTAAAAGCAGCGATCGCTATTTGGCTGCCGGCCGGTTTTGATTGCAGAAGAGCGGGACGGACAGCCCCAAGACGACGGTAGGCAGGACGAAAATTATCGCCCCACTGGGTTAAACAATGGGCTTCGTCGAGGATGAGAGCGTTAATTTTAACGTGGGGAAGGGTTAATTTTGACCAGAGGGGCGGACTTAAGAGGGTTTCTGGGGAAAGATAGAGAAGTCGCAGGGTTTGATCTGCGATCGATGCTAAGGTTTTCTTTCTCTGTTGTCGGGGGATTTCGTGATGAATCAGGGCGACGGGTAGTTTTTTGGCTAATAATTCCTCCACCTGATTTTCCATCAGGGCAACCAGGGGAGAAATCACTAGGGTTAAGCCGGTTTTTAATAAAGCGGGCAATTGAAAACAGATAGATTTACCGAATCCCGTGGGCATAACAATCAGGGCATCTTTTGCCGCTAGAATTGTCTCGATAATCTCCTGTTGGGGAAAGCGAAAGCTATCATAGCCCCAAATTTTTTGAAAAATAGTCTGGATGCTTTCGGTATCGTGGGAAGACATGGTTAGACTGCTGGGGAAGTGGGGTTTAGGGTGTGGGGTGTGGGGTGTGGGGTGTAGGGTGTGGGGTGTGGGGAAGTGGGGAAGTGGGGAAGTGGGGAAATTGAACTAAAACCCTAAAACCCTAACACCCCAAAACCCCCCGCAACGCGCACGCAGTGACCACTTTGACTATCCCGGACGGGGAACAGTTTTTCCTCAAACTTTAATTTTTTTTGCACTTTTTTAATAATCTGTTACACTTATAGCGATCAATCCTTGTCTGGGGAATTACTGATGACTGAACCTGTTAGCACCACTGACCCCGCAGTAGAAACCGCCACCGAAGCGCAACCCAGTTACGTCAAGCTGGCGATGCGGAATATGGTCAAGAAAAAAGGCGTCTCGTTAAAACACTTTTTTTTGACTACAGCAGCCCTATTAGGCTTTTTTGTCGGTATTTCCTATCTGACGCGTCCCTAGGATGAAATCTGGTGAGTGAGACTTTGCCCCTAGGGGTGGATTTATGCCTACAGGATAATTATTTTGATCCCGGAAATAGTCCTGTGGATGGGGAAACTTGGCACTATTGGTTGGAGACATGGTTAGGCTATCTATCGGATTATCTCCCTGTTGCCGCCGGTTATGAACTAAGTTTGCGCTTAACAGACGATCGAGAAATTCAGACCTATAATTGCCAATATCGCCACAAAGATCAACCGACGGATGTTCTCGCTTTTGCCACTCTGGAAGTGGATTTCCCAGTCGATGAGCGCATTTTAGAGACAGAACCTTTATATTTGGGGGATATTATCATCTCTGTGGAGACAGCACAACAACAGGCTTTAAGACAAAATCATCCTTTGGCGCGAGAATTGGCCTGGTTAACTGCCCACGCTTGTTTACATCTTTTGGGTTGGGACCATCCCGATGAAACAAGTCTGTTAGAAATGCTATCTTTACAGGAAACTTTGTTAAAAACCGTCGAAATGCCGATACATAGTTAGTTATTTTTGTCAAGCATTATTGAGGAATATGAAGACAAATTATCATCAAGCCAACCAATCTGCCAGCATACCTAATCCCTATCTCAACAATAATTTTATCCCTCGATCGGGACAGGTGAGTGAGGGCAACAATTCGACTCAAAGAGAATACGCTTGGCAAGTCGCCTCGAATCTATTAGTCAGTTTTCGCTACGCTTGGGCGGGAGTCTGTTATGCTTTTGTCAGTCAAAGAAATTTTCGCATTCACACCCTGATTACCCTAGTAGCGGTTAGTTGGGGCTTATTTTTGCGGGTTAATGCCCTGGAAATGGCGATTGTCTCCCTTACCTGCGCTCTGGTGATGGTCTTAGAATTAATTAACACTGCTCTAGAATCAGTGGTGGACCTGACGGTGGGGCAATCCTACCATGATTTAGCCAAAATAGCGAAAGATTGTGCCGCTGGTGCCGTTTTAATCGCCTCGATCGCCGCTTTACTCGTAGCGGCTTTTATTTTTATTCCCCATTTATTAGTTTAAGTGGGAAGCTTTTTTCAGTGATCAGCTGTACTGAATTTAAACTGCGTAGGAAAAAATTAAGTACAAGCGATCTCACTTATCCTCCCTGCTGCCAACTCCGGCACTCCGGTGCAGTCCTAACCAGTAATTTAGATAGGGTTTGCGGCAAAAAGTACGGGCGAAGCATTCGGATAGAAAATCTCCGGTTTCACCGATAGGTTATTGCCCGAATGCTTCGCCCCTACAGGACGCGGGCCGATGAAGATGCAAGGTTTTGAACCACGATTCTCTCAAAATCTTGCACCTGTTTCGCAAGAAAATCCCCAAAACCCTTACCTTGCATACATTTCACATTTATTCAGCCAACTCTAGATAGTCAACAGCTTAACTGATAACTGATCACCGATGACTGATCACTGATTCGGTATAAGGGGACTCGACAGCTTTTAGCCGATCAATTTAACTTTTCTTAACCTAAGCCTAAACTGGCGCGGGGAGAGGGTTTCGCTATATATAAAAAATTGTAATCGTCGATACAGCAAAAAATCTCTTTTGTCCCCCTATAGGTTAGACTATAGTTAGTGATAAGACTTCTTTTGTAGATCTTGCAGGAAATCTCCCATGAGTGCCATAACTTTCTCCACCGCTCCCACCGCTTACTCTATCAGGATGATTAAGGACGAAGTCCGTCAGATGGTAGAACAGGGGGTAGTGAGCAGACACCAACCGATCTACACTCTCTGTCAGTTCATTCCCCCCCGGGAGTGGGTTTGTGTTGAATGTGAACTAGAACGATGTGACTACCTTCTCAGAGATCAAATTGGTGACTTAATCGCCTCGGAATCTTGGGATAATGATTAAATTCTCCCGTTTGCCGATGGGCAAAAATCGGACTGATCAGAAATTTAGCAGCCTTGTCCACTTTCTTAAACTATTATAATTCAGCCCCGGTTAATTCTGGGGCTGAAACTATGGGGATAGGAGGGGGATAATTGTTGAGAAAAAAGAAGTTTTTGTAAGATTTAGCCAAGTTAGTTCACAAGTTACCCATTGCCAAGGGACGCTATCTCTAACATCCCCAAATTTTCCCTAACTTAAAATCAGTAGTTGGCGCTGTTGTAAAGAACGCACAGCAGTTAATCCTAAAGCAACTTGAGCGTCGATTTCTCCCACGGTTAAACGACCATCACAAGCTTGTAAAAAAGCAAATTCTGTCTCCGAGAGATTAACCGGCCGATAATCGTAATCTAGAACACTTGCACTAGGCCAACCGTAAAGACAGGGATGAACTTCGGCCACTGCATTCTCGAGGACTTGATCCCCGGACCAATCGGCAGTCAAAATCGGTGGTTTAGCGAGGAAAAATTCATAGTGGGTGATTTCCGGGTCTAATAATTCCGTCAAGCGATAACGTTCCCTTTCCCCTAAATTTTGCGCTCTAGCCATCAATTCGGGGGATTTACCCAATAAACGGTCTAATTGCCAGTAGGAAGGGTTAGAAAAGCCAATAAAGGCTAATCCTGACGCATCAATCAGTTGAAAGAGGGTATCGATATTGTAGTCCACTTCCCGGGGGTGAACGTACATATCAGCGAAGGACTCATCGCGATGATTTTCCATTGACCAACGCTCTTTTTCCCGTTTCAAAATGCGATTATTTTCTGGTAGAGAGGCAAAAATCTCTCGGCCGACAGCGACCCCATCTTTATAATCCCCGCGTCGGTCTCCCTGCAAAAGTGCGATCGCAGATTGCATTAACTGGATTTCCCAGCGTCCCAATTGTGCATAGACGAAAATGTGCAGCAGACCACCGGGGGCCAGTTTTTGCGCGAGGGATTGAATCCCTTTAATCGGGTCCGGGAGATGGTGCAGCACCCCGACGCAGTTAATTAAATCAAATTCTCCGGGGAGATTAGTGGCCGATTCAAGGGGTAAATGGTGAAAATCCAGAGAACCTCGGTGCTTTGTCGCAACTCCCGAACGATTACAGCGTTCTTTGGCAATTTCTAGGGCTTTTTCACTGATATCTATAGCGACTATATTAGCAAAAGGGTTGAGCGCAAGCAGATATTCAGTTCCCGCACCAGTACCACAACCTGCATCGAGAATGCGGATATCCTCTCGTTCGGGTTTACGATGACAACAAAAGTTATAGGCAGCAATCCAATTCCAGCGCCAATTGTAACCCGGAGGAGGTTCGTCTAGGAGCGGTTCGGGGGGGAAAGGATAGGTATTGTAGAGACGTTGTACAGCAGTGCGAATAGTAGCGTCGTCGGACATGAAAATTGCCAGAGTTTAGGATAACACTCGATCGATTGTCTCACAGACGGCAGCGATCGGGAAAGTCAGCCGGGGTTTTTTTGAGTTAGTCGAGGGTAAATGATAAATAATCATTATGACTATCCGGTTCTGTGCCAAAACTAGATATTATTTCTTTGGTCGATATTTTTTTCTATTCCTTGTCCTACTGTCTCTTAACCCTATCTAAGTTTTACTGGCAATTATTCGAGAGTCATTCTCTAACAATTATCTCAAATATAAGCAGCTCTTGCCGATACAAAAAACCATGAGAATTAAGTCTATAAAGCTTATTAATTATCGAGGTGCAGTCAGTTTAAACATCGACTTTCATCGGCAATTAAACGTATTTATAGGAGTTAATGGTGCTGGAAAATCCACCATTTTAGACAGTTTGGCTATTATGCTTTCATGGTTAGTTAATCGCCTAAAAAATACTAATGCCAGTGGACAACAGATTAGCAAAACCGAGATTAATAATGGTCAGGGGACGGCTATAATTGAAATCACTGGGGTGACGGAAGATAGTCAAGAGATTACTTGGAAAATAGTAAAAACTAGGACTGGATATATCCACGCTGGAGAACGGAGTAATTTTAGCCAATTAAATGAATACACTCAACAAATACAACGACAAATTACTGATCATCAAGGACAAATTAACTTACCTTTATTTGTTTATTATTCTGTTAATCGAGCAGTGCTGGATATACCCTTAAAAATTAAAACAAAACATCAATTTGATTCTCTAAGTGCCTACGAAAATGCTTTAACCAGTGGAGCAGATTTTCGCACTTTTTTTGAATGGTTTCGCGAGCGCGAAGATTTAGAAAATGAAAATAGAAAATATCAGGATTATCTAATTAAACCAGAAGGTTTTTGTTTTCCCGATCCCCAATTGGAAGCGGTTCGGGAAACGATCGAACGTTTTCTACCCGATTTTACTAATCTTAGCGTCCGTCGTAATCCCTTGAGAATGGAAGTAACAAAAAAGAATGAAATAGTTACTGTTAATCAACTTTCTGATGGAGAAAAATGTCTGATTGCTATGCTGGGAGATTTAGCTCGAAGAATGGCGATTGCTAATCCTCAAAATCCTGATCCCTTAACGGGTAATGGTGTTATTATCATTGACGAAATTGATTTACATTTACATCCTCAATGGCAAAGATTTGTAGTACCTAAATTACTAGAAGTTTTTTCTAACTGTCAATTTTTTATTTCCACCCATTCTCCTAATATTATCACTCATGTTCAACCAGAAAGTTTACACTTCATGGAACAAACAGAAATGGGAATAAAAGTTCATCCCGTGCAAGAGTCCTACGGCAAAAATGTTGATCGAATTTTGGAAGATTTGATGGGATTAGAGACAACCCGTCCCAAGGAAATCGCTGAAGCTTTGAAAGATATCTATGAACAAATTTCTCAAAATCAATTAGAGGCAGCTAAAAAGAAAATCAATGATCTCAGAGCTAAAATTCAAAATGATCCAGAATTAATTAAAGCTGAAGTTATTATTCGACGCAAGGAAATTATCGGAAAATGAAGTATATTAGAAAAAGACAAGAACCACCGGAGTTTAAGAATTGGAAAGAGCAAGCTAACTCAGATTGGCAGCCCGACTTTAGAAATTTAGCGGGAAAACCAAAAGAAATACTAATTAAAGCGTTGATGACAGAACAGGGGGAAATATGTTGTTATTGTGAAAATCGATTGATTGATGGTAAATGCCATATAGAACATTTTAAACCTCAAAGTGATCCCACTGTTGATCCCCTAGATTATGCCAATTTGCTATGTTCCTGTCAGGCAAATCTTAAGTCTGGTGAACCTCGGCACTGTGGTAATCTAAAAAATAAAAGCCATCGAACCTTTTTTGGATGAGGAGATAGATAATGCTCAATTAAAAGTTCTTGTCAATGGATATTTATGCTTAGATGATCAACAAAAATACTATCCTTTCTGGACAACAATCAAATATTTGTTCAGCGATTTAATTGAATAATTTTTCCTTGACAAAAATACAAGAATTATTATAAAAGTTTAGATAAACCAGAAAAAATATAAAGTCTTATGAAGATTATTCAAGAATTATCTCAAAAGTCAACAATTGATGAGATTCTGTCCAGATAATTGGGGTGGTAGATCAACCTTATCCGAAGTTGAACAGAGATTATTGTCGAGAGTCCGAGATAAAAGCAATGAATATCAAGGATACGTTACAGAATGTTGTCCAGTACCTAACAGACAGGGTAAGGGTATCTTAAAAATCCTTGACAAAATGAACTTTATGTGAGTTGCTTACCCAGATGACGATTCAGGCATATTTGAGGAGAATTTGCCATCTCAATTGTTAAACAAAAATCGACCAAATGGGTCGAGTTCGTAACTATTCTGATTGACTGGTATCACTTGAAATGCCCACACAATTAACCCATTGTCAATAGGGTATGATACTAAATCCGTTTTTAATAGTACGATTAACTCCCAAGAATGATAAGGAGTAGCAAAATAAAAATGGTTTTTCGGTCACTCGATTGATTTCACTTGCAGTTCTATTGATTGCTAATCCTGCTTGCAAAAAATTGATCGCCCGCCAAGGGAAATCGTTATTCCAGGGATTCTCGAAGATCACCGCCTCCCGATACGGTTTTCCAACCGATCACCAGAAAAATGATTAAAGCAACTATCGCCATAAATAAGCCGATCGGAGTACCGATCAGATCCCGGGCGAATTGTAAACTATAGTTAGTTTTTAGATCGGCATTTCCATCCCAAACTACCGTTTTTTCCGCACCGAGAAATAACAAGTGAATCCCCCGAGAAAGAACGAACTCTCCCACGATAGTGAAGAGAATTAACTGTTTCAGTCTCACGGGTAACATGGCCAGATATTCGGTAACGATCAAGAGCAACAGAACCACAATAGGAGTCATACTCTCGCCGATAATTCCCCCGCGATGAAATCCGGGTTGCAGGAAACAACCTCCCAAAAAACCGATCACAAGTACCGATACTAAAAATGATCTGGGAAACAAAGGTTTACCCTTAACTTTTCCCAAAACTCGTTTCCCGAAAACCGTCAGAAGGACGGCGCTCAGGGTTATCGTTATAGAGCCGGCTAAAACACTAAAATACAAGCGAAACCATGAATTCCACAGCCGATAGCGTAAGATGTAAAGCTCGCTCCCCTCTCCGGGGCCTTTCTGGATTCGATCTTGAACGGCGTCGGAAAGTTCTAGGGGATAAACGGTAGACCACGCATTGTTGAAAGCATCGGAAATTCTAACGCTCGCGGTCGCCCCCCCCGTCGTTCCCATTGCCGTCTGGAAGATAGAAGCGAGACCGAAGTGAGAGATTCCCCATAAATACCAGGGAAGACACACGGCGATCATTAGGATTAATGGAAAAAATAACTGACGGACTACAAGAGCTAAATTTTTACGATTTACCCAGAGATTATCGATGATCGGGGCGATAACATAGAGTATAGCGGAAGGATGACTGAGAAAAGCTAATCCCCAACTAACTCCACAACCAATCCCAGAAAGCGAATAGACTCTTGTGCGGGGACTGTTTCTCAAGTCGAGATAGAAATAGATGCCGGTTAAGATATAGACCGTGGCCAATACCTTCGGCCAAGGGTAGGTGATTATATTACTCAAATAGGGACTGAAAGCCACGAGGAAAAAGGCTAACGGAATTAACGACGGACGCAGAAAGAGAGGGATTAGGAGGGTCAGGAATACTCCTGGTAAAATTGCGGTAATTTGATAAACCGCAAATGAATTTTCTAAAAGTGCCAGATAATAACTAGAAAATAGATTAAATAAAGGAGTTCTAGAAGTAACATTATAAGTTCCAAAGTAAACCGTATCGGTTTTCTGAAGTCCCAAAAAAATTTGAGCGATATCGAAGTGCATCCACCAATCCCCGTAGTAAAATCCCCCACTGTAAAGCACGACGAAGAATTGCATCCCTAGCAGGACGAGCCAGAACAAGATCGCTAGGTATAGCCATCTACAGTTTTCTCTTTCTTCCGCTTGCCACAATTGTCGCGTCAGTAACCATAGAGAGATAATAAATAAACCAGCCGTCGCTAACAGGAAAAAAGTTCTTCCAGAAAAGCCACAAAGAAAATTAACGAAAGCGATCGCCGATTGTAAAGCCATTCCCCAAGCACCAGCAAGGGCTATACATTCCTTGACGGTAAAGCGCGAGATCGCTCTCAGGCTAACATAGCCGAGGGTGAAAGTTAGGGTTAGCGAGATCGCCCCGAAAAAAAACAACTGTAAAAAGCTTATATTCACGATTAACTATTTACCTGAATCTATTTTAGTGACCCCATCTTTTAATACTATCGAAAAGTTGGGATTAAACCTCAACAAAATTCAAGAACTTCGTAAGGCAGCCATCGAGCCTTTTTTGGATGAGGAGATAGATAACGCTCAATTAAAAGTTTTTGTCAATCGATATTTATGCTTAGATGATCAACAAAAATACTATCCTTTCTGGACAACAATCAAATATTTGTTCAGCGATTTAATTGAATAATCTTTCCTTTACAAAAATACAAGAATTATTATAAAAGTTTAGATCAACAAGAAAAAATATAAAGTCTTATGAAGATTATTCAAGAATTATTTCAAAAGTCAACAATTGATGAGATTCTGGCCAGATAATTGGGGTGGAGGGGTGAATCAACCTGATCCGAAGTTGAACAGAGATTATTGTCGAGAGTCGGAGAGAAAAGCCATGAATATCAAGGATACGTTACACAATTTTGTCCAGTACCTAACGGAGGCTTTTGCTCGCATTTTTAGCCCCAACAATGATGAGTATCCCGATGTGGGGATGCAGCCTTTTGATTCTGAACCTTACCATGCTCCCAAGGGTAATTCTTAACTAAAAATGACGGATGATTGCTTTGAGATAAAAGTTATGGGTAGGGATAATAACCCTACCTGATTTTATAGAAAAATAATTAATCTTCTGCTTGCCAATCGGGACAACTATCACTATCCCAACCGTAGGGATGGAAACCGCAGACGAGAAGATTACCTCCGTAGATATAACCGTGATAATTACGGCAACCGATACAAGCAGGATGGGTGTTAGGATCGGGGTTAACCTTAGGAGTGAGGGTAAAATCCGAGGGTTCATCTAATTCCGAAAATAGGGACTCATCGAGGTTAAAAAATTCTTCCAATTCTTGGGGTAAAACCTCTTGAATAAACTGTTCCAGATCGATGATAATTTCCTCATTGATTTCTTCGATAGTTTGGGTCACTTCTTGGAAAAAAGTTTCAATTCCCAGTGCGACAGTTTCGATCACTTCCCAAAAATCTTTCGGCCAATCGTTCATGTTTATACTTGCATCCCTTGTCTGGTAATAATTAATTATTTGTCGCTAAAATCTAGGTTTTAATCCCGTTGCAGTTTCCGTAATTCCTCCTGAAGACGTTCCACCTGTTGCCGCAATTCATCTACTTTGGGATCGGCTGCTTTGGTGTCTTCCTCATCTTCAATAATTTCTATCCGTCGGGGTTCATGGGGAATATTAGATTCGTTAGCTGCCACCGTTTGCTGTTGTGCCTGTTTCACCAACTCATCAACGTATTTGCGCGCTTCTTCTGTCGTCATTTCGCCGCGAGAAATCATTTCATCGGCTAATTTTTGGGCTTGATTTCTTAATTCTTGTAAATTTACTTCAGCTTTTTCGGCGGCATAAGTAGCAATGCCTACGCCCAAATAAACTGCTTTTTTGACTAAATCACCTAAGTTGGCCATAGCAAAAATCCTGAATCGATCGCTCTTACTTCCTAGAATAAACGATCCTTCTCGCAAATGGAGATGGATTTTGGGAGTCAGTGAACAGTGAACAGTAAACAGTAATCAGTGAACGCTTGCACCTCTATCCAAGAGAGCCATCAGTGAACTGAAAACTGATGAGGTAAAGTTTTGTAAAGAGATGCGGTGGTGGCGACAGCAAAATTGATCGCTATAAAGATTAAATTTTAGTCAAATTGCTGGTTTTTCGCCCTCAAAACGACGATAGAGCCTCATCATGTCATTTTTGACCTAAATAGTTTGATTAAGCTCAAAATAACTAAATATTGCGGATAGCTGCCGGCAGCCAGCTGCCGGCTGAATCGATTTGTGTTCATCCTCAGCAAAGATTTAAACTAAAGAATCGAGACAAGATTCCCGATTTAATCACAAAAAACTATGTTTCCTATTCATCGCCCCCGTCGTCTGCGTCAAACCCCTCAAATGCGCCGTCTGGTGAGTGAAACCGTCTTGACAGCCAATGACTTTATCTATCCCCTTTTCGCCACGGCGGGGGAAGGTATTGCCCGAGAAGTCAAATCGATGCCGGGGGTGTACCAATTATCAATCGATAAAATTGTTGACGAAGCCAAGGAAGTGCGGGATTTAGGAATCCCAGCGATTATTTTATTCGGGCTGCCGGAAAGTAAAGACACAGAGGCGACGGGAGCATGGCACGATCATGGTATTGTCCAAAAAGCGGCCACAGCAATTAAAGAGGCAGTTCCCGATCTACTCATTGTCGCTGATACTTGTTTGTGTGAATACACCAACCACGGTCATTGTGGTTATCTGCAAACGGGAGATTTAACCGGCAGGGTGTTAAACGATCCCACTCTGGGATTATTGCAAAAAACCGCCGTTTCCCAGGTAAAAGCGGGAGTGGATATCATTGCACCGTCGGGAATGATGGATGGTTTTGTGCAGGCAATTCGTCAAGGATTGGATGAGGCGGGTTATAGTGATACACCGATTCTTTCCTATACGGCTAAATACGCTTCTGCCTATTATGGGCCGTTTCGGGATGCGGCTGATTCTACCCCCCAATTCGGCGATCGCAGAACCTACCAAATGGATCCAGGTAATGCCAGGGAAGCCTTAAAAGAGGTGGAATTAGACGTATTAGAGGGAGCAGATATGTTAATGGTGAAACCTGCCCTGTCTTACATGGATATTATCTGGAGAATCAAGGAAATGACTAATTTACCCGTGGCTGCCTACAATGTGTCGGGGGAATATTCGATGATTAAAGCGGCGGCGTTAAATGGCTGGATTGACGAAAAACGGGTGACTTTAGAGACTTTAACCAGCTTTAAACGGGCGGGTGCCGATATTATCTTAACCTACCACGCTAAGGATGCCGTGCGCTGGTTAGCAGAGGGTTAAACTTGATGATTTAACCCACCATGCTGATTATTAAGTAGGTAGGCACAATTCATTCAAGCAACTACATAGCGCACTGCTGCAACAATTTGTAACCGATCGTGGAATCTATGATGCTTTTTATTTTTGGATGTTCAAGTGCCGACGGTTCCACAGTTTTAGTCCTTCAAACCAGAAAATACTGACAACTCCAGAAACTAAGCTGACCAGCAAATCATCAGTATGTAGAAATGAAAAGCTGAACAGGTGTCGTAGCAGGGGAACATAGAGAACTAATCCCAAAAACAGGAGTCCACCGCCGATCACCCACCACAAAGCCTGATTAGGAGCTTGGAGCATTTCTGGAATCGTTCGGGACCAGGAACGATTGGTTAAGATCATAGCGAGGTTGGAGATAATCAATGTCGTAAATGCTAAGGCACGAGCATCAAATTCACTATTGCCGTTGCTATAGGCGATCGCGAATACAATAAGCAGTACCACTAAAACGCTGATCCCCTGAAGCAAAGCCAATCGCAACGTCCGACGACTGAACAAGGGTTCTTTGGGATTACGGGGGGGGCGACGCATAATATCGCTCTCTGCCGGTTCAGCTTCAAACACAACCGTGCAGGCTGGATCGATAATTAAGTGCAGAAAGGCAATGTGGATGGGGAGCAGCACTAAGGGCCAGCCAAACATGACTGGAATCAAGGACATACCGGCGATCGGAACGTGAACGGCCAAGGTATAGGCCATCCCCTTTTTCAGGTTGTCAAAGATACGTCTTCCCAGTTTGACCGATTCGACGATGGACGAAAAATCATCTTTCAACAGGACCAGATCGGCAGACTCTCGCGCTACATCGGTACCCCGTTCACCCATGGCAATGCCGATATGGGCAGACTTGAGGGCCGGGGCATCGTTGACACCATCACCGGTCATGGCCACAATTTCCCCGGAGCGTTTCAGTGCATTGACAATCAATAGTTTTTGTTCGGGGACGACACGGGCAAAGATGTTGGTGCTTTGAATGCGATCGCGCAGTTCCGACTCACCCATTTGCTCCAGTTCCCTGCCAGTGATCACCTTGTCTAAAGGCCTGAGTCCAATCTGACGGGCAATGTTCTGGGCTGTTACCGGATAATCACCCGTAATCATCACAACGCGAATTCCCGCACCATAGCATTCGGAGATCGCAGGTGCAACAGTAGGGCGCACCGGGTCTTCCAGTCCGATCAGTCCCACAAATTCAAACTCAAAGTCGTGTTGTTGCACAGGTAAGCGATCGTCAGATTCTAAGTAGGCTGGAGGCCCGGATGACTCAAGAGAGTGGGTTTTGGGTAATGTTCCCATTTTGCGTCCTTGGGCGACTCCCAGAACTCGCAAACCTTCTCTGGCCATGGACTGGATCTGTTCGGCAAGCTCCTGTTGTTGAATCGGGCTGAAATGGCAGAGATCGGCGATCGCTTCTGGGGCCCCTTTTGCCGCAACGGTAAGCTCCCCCGTCAGGGATTCCCAGACACAGGACATGGCCAAGAGATCGGTGGACAGGGGATATTCGCGCAGTAGTTGCCAATCGCTATGCAGGTGTTCAGTCTTGGCCAGGTAATCCCAACCAATTTGCTGCAACGCTTTCTCCATCGGGTCAAAGGGATCTTTGCGACTCGCTAGAATGCCAAACTCGATCAGGGGATGAAGGACTTCGGGCAAGGGTTCGCGCTCGTGGAGCGTCACATCGTACAGATAAGCATTGGAGCCGCTGTAAACCAACAATTGTTTGACGGCCATTTGGTTCAATGTCAGGGTTCCAGTCTTATCGACACAAAGAACGGTGACAGAACCCAGGGTTTCAACCACTGGAATGCGACGAGTTAGTACCTGTTTTTGCGAGAATCGCCACGCTCCCAGAGCTAGAAAGATGGCCAGCACCACCGGAATTTCATTGGGCAAAATTGCCATCGCCAGGGCTAATCCTGCCAAAAAGCCATGCAACCAATCGTCCCGGGTTAGTCCATAAATCACGACCACCGCCGCGCAAATGGCAAGCGCAATCATCGTCAATTTACCGACAATGCGACGGGTTTCTTTCTGTAAGACAGTGTCTTCCGGTTCAACCGTTTGCAGAGCTTTGCCAATTTTTCCCATTTCAGTATGTATGCCCGTTGCTTGCACCTGGGCAATGCCCTGCCCTTGTACCGCAAGAGTACCAGAATAGACAGTGGGTAAGTCGTCTCCACCCGGTCTCAAGGTTGCTGAAAGGTGCTTCGGGTCTTCTTCCAGCTGGATGGTGCGTTTCCTGACCGGAACAGACTCTCCGGTTAACAGCGATTCATCAATCGTCAAGTGAGTCGACCACAGCAAAATCGCATCCGCAGGAACGCGATCGCCCTCCTCCACCACGATCAAATCGCCCTGTACCACTTCTCGCCCCGCAATCCGCTGCCGCTCCCCATCTCGAATCACCAAGGCCCGAGGACTGGATAAGTCCCGCAGTGCTTCTAGAGAACGTTCCGTTTTTTGCTCCTGGTAAAGATTGATGCCAATAATAAAAAAGACAAACCCCAACAAAATCAGAGCTTCCTGAGCATCACCCAAAAAGAGGTAGATGACACCACAGGCAATCAGGAGCAAGAAAATCGGCTCTTGGATAATGTCTAGGGCGATCCTTAAAAAAGTACGATGCTGGGTTGAGGGCAGTTCGTTGTAGCCATGCTGTTTCAAGCGATCGCCAGCTTCTTGGCTAGACAACCCGTTAAACTGCCTATTTTGTATATGTGCAACCATAACACTTACCTAGGTTTTTCACACAGGCTATTCTCGCATATAAAGAGTTGGTAATTGCCTCCGGCTTACCGAAAAATTGGGTTGAAAGCCTCGCCCTTTGAGGGCGACTTTATAGGATATATAATATTAAAAATAGGGGGCCGGGTAAGCCACCGCTGAAAAAACCCAGTCATCAACCGATGAACGCACCTTGAAAACTAGAGTTATGGGGTTCTCTAGGGGAATGCTCCTATAGGTAAAAGCTCTCAGCACCAAGTACCAAAGAAACCAATTATTTTAGAGGTTTGGAACTGTATCGTCGGGCCCCCGAAAACAGGCTTCTGTAAGGTCGCGAAAGTCTGAGGAGAGAACCACCTCAGGGTGGGATTTCGCCAGGAATCTAATTAAAGTGGACTCGTTGAGCCATAAATTCACAGCAGTGATGCTAGAAAAATCCACGTCCGTTTACGGCGTGGGGTGTGTCAATTCTGTCTGAGATTAGATCAAATCTTTGAGAAGGTTGTCAGGAAAGCAACGGCGATCGCACTTGCCAAAAGAATAATTAATGTCCAAACCTGATTTTTTTGGGTTCCTTCCACTGATTTTAGGCGATTATCGATGCCCTCAACCTTTTCGGTTAACTTTGCCTGTCCTACCTCTAGCTTATTTAACCTTTCATCGATTTTATCAAATTTCTGGTTAACATCTTTTTGGAAAGTGTCAAATTTTTGATTAACATCTTTTTGGAGGGTGTCAAATTTTTGGTCAACATCTTTTTGGAAACTGTCAATTTTCCCCTCAATCCTCGTCAAAACAGCTTCTAGGGAATAGGTAACGGTTTCGTTAGACATGGTGATCAACTCCCATTAGATCATATTTTCTCGGTCCGCTATCGGGGACTATTTTAAGACTAAACCAGTTCGAGGTTGTTCGAGAAGATCGTTTTTCTGGGATGACAAAACTTGAAACTGTGACTAATAGCCACAGGTTAATTCTAGGGATTACCTGAAAAAAATACTTTCCAACCGGCTGTAGCGATCGCACTTGCCAAAAGAATAATTAATGTCCAAACCTGATTTTTTTGGGTTCCTTCCACTGATTTTAGGCGATTATCGATGCCCTCAACCTTTTCGGTTAACTTTGCCTGTCCTACCTCTAGCTTATTTAACCGTTCGTCGATTTTGTCAAATTTTTGATTAACATCTTTTTGGAGATTGTCAATTTTCCCCTCAATCCTCGTCAAAACAGCTTCTAGGGAATAGGTAACGGTTTCGTTAGACATGGTATCAACTTCCATTAGATATATTTTCTCGGTCCGCTATTGGGGACTATTTTAAGACTAAACCGGTTCGAGGTTGTTCGAGAAGATCGTTTTTCTGGGATGACAAAACTTGAAACTGTGACTAATAGCCACGGGTTAATTCTAGGGATTACCTGAAAAAAATACTTTCCAACCGGCTGTAGCGATCGCACTTGCCAAAAGAATAATCAATGTCCAAACCTGATTTTTTTGGGTTCCTTCCACTGATTTTAGGCGATTATCGATGCCCTCAACCTTTTCGGTTAACTTTGCCTGTCCTACCTCTAGCTTATTTAACCGTTCGTCAATTTTGTCAAATTTTTGGTTAACATCTTTTTGGAAAGTGTCAAATTTTTGGTCAACATCTTTTTGGAGACTTTCAAATTTTTGGTTAACATCTTTTTGGAGATTGTCAATTTTCCCCTCAATCCTAGTCAAAACAGCTTCTAGGGAATAGGTAACGGTTTCGTTAGACATAGTATCAACTTCCATTAGATATATTTTCTCAGTCTGCTATCGGGGACTATCTTAAAACTAAACCAGTTCACCGCTTTCTTGTAAAGAGTGGAGACGTTGATAGATTCCCTGCTGATTTAATAATTGGTCATGGCTACCGATCTCGACAATCCGACCATTATCCAAGACGACAATTTGATCAGCTTCTCGAACAGTACTGAGACGGTGGGCGATAATAATCGTGGTGCGAGTGCCTAAGATGGATTTCATGGCTAGTTGAATGGCTCTTTCTGACTCATAATCTAAGCTAGAAGTGGCTTCATCAAAAACTAACACATCTGGATCAACAATTAACGCCCTAGCAATTCCTAAACGCTGTCTTTGTCCCCCCGAAAGACGCACGCCCCTTTCCCCTACAATAGTGGAATAACCATTAGGTAATTCCTGAATAAATTCATCGACACGGGCAATTTTACAGGCTTCTTCTACCTTCTCAAAGCTAATATTAGGATTACCGTAGGTGAGATTTTCTAACACCGTACCATTAAACACATCTACTTCTTGATGGACAATCGCTAACCGTCGCCGATACCAAGTCACATCCAAGCGACTAATATCCTCGCCATCTATCAGAATTTGCCCTTGACTCGGTTCAAAATAGCGGAAAAGTAACTTAACTAAAGTGGATTTTCCTGAACCAGATTTTCCCACTAATGCCACGGTTTGATAGGGTTCAATCAGAAGATTAATATCCTTTATAATCCTTCTTTCAGGACTATAGCCAAAGCTAAGATTACTTAATTCTACTTTCCCCGTAAAATGATAGGGATTGTGTTGGGCATGATCGGCTAAAAGACTACCAGCATCAGTGCCACTGGGCAAGTTGATAAATTCCTGTAAACGGGCCATAGAAGCATAGCGACGAGCGAAAGTTTCTGCCATTTGGGATAGGGGATCTAATTCCGCATAGGCCATACTAGCGAGGGTATAGGTGGTGATAAAATGCCCGATCGAGATTTTCTGTTGGACGGTGGCTAGGAGAGTAAAGAAAAATACTCCAAATAAACTAGCTTGGACGAGGGTTTTTTCCCAAGTAATTAAGTCCACATAACCCTTATGAATGCGATAGACAACGTAGGTAAATTCTCTCTCTAAACGCTGTTTCTGACGATATAATTCCTGTCCTTCTGTGGCAAAAGCTTTGACGGTTTTGATATTAGTAATAATCTCAGAATTGCGACTTTGGGTATTTTCGATGTGCTGATCAAGAATTCTTTCTTTTTGCATTAAATCTTTTAAATCTCTCAAAATAAAAGCTACAATTAATACAAAAGAAACAACAAAAGCGAGGGCGATCTGCCATTGAATTACCCAAATAACAAGAAAAATACCGAAAACTCTAAACAATTTTGGGATCATCATTCCCGCCACTTCGGGATAAGTCCAAGTATGATTTTCTATCCCTTTGGCGATCCGGTTAGCGATGCGTCCTGGATTATTTTCATCATAAAAAGATAGGGGTAAGGTGAGAATTTTGGCAATAATTTTTTTGAGATGATCTCGTCTCGCTCTTAAGGATATTTCCCAGTGAAACCATACACCCAGCCAAGGCTGAATTGGTGCTTTAATTACCGTGGTTAGGAAAATTAAGCCTAATAATACTGCCAAACTAACCCACTTTTCTGAGGCAAAGGGAGTTAAAACCATGGTGCGATCGACTAAAGATTGCACGAATCCATCTAAAGGCTGATGAGAAAGAACATTAAGAATCTGTCCGACGGCGTAGGGAACCATCAGATCGATAATTTCAAAGACACTCGATGCAGCAATGCTCAAAAAGGCGGCTTTTTGATAATTGCGATAGTAACTGATAATATCGCGTAAGGAAGCCATAACATCAAGTAAATTGCCAATTTTTAACTTCTATCTGGTAACTGCTAACTGAAGAGACTAAAGGCACTTTTGGGATTGTTTTTCTGGAGTTACCATTATACTACAATACTACAAAAATCTGCCGACCTAGAAATTTCTAGGACAAAAGCCTTGTCATAGTCTTGTATTCTCAATCAGCTATTAGTCAGGAGACGATGCCAGATCAGCTTATATTTCATCCTTGGCAAAAGCACCACATATCAATTTATCGGAAATTTTGGCGAATATTATCACAAAAATTAATAAATTTCTGAAAGGTTTTTAAGTGTTCAGTTTTATCGATACGCTGTATTATAAAGCTTTTTTTCGGTACTTCTTCCTTCAACTAAAAAATAAATATTCATCGATTAACTAATTCCTTGGGGAAATTCTTCTAAGACATTGATAAGATCAATAAAGGCTTTTTGTCGAGTTTTAGAAATATGAAAATCAGCCGCATTGTGTACCTGAATTACTCCTCCTTTACGAGTGACTATTTTCCAATAGGCAGGACTGATATTATTAATTATATAGGGATGATGACTGGTAATAATAAACTGTAAATCTCGATAATTAACTAATAAATCTTCTGTTAAAGTGTCCAAACAGTTAACCCCCAAACTATTTTCAAATTCATCGATTAATATAACGCTCCCATCAGGAGATAATTTGATCGTTGCTAAGAACATCAGGCTTTTTATCATTCCAGAGGAGATATTTGTTTCTACAATCCAGACATGAGAGTTTTTTTCTTTTATTTGTATGCGAGGTGGCTCTTCAAGTAAACCAATTCTAGTTAATGAAACAAGCAGATCACCTAGTTCGGATGGCTCTAAAGATTCTATTTTTAAATCTTCAACTTGAGGGAAAATATCTAAAAACTTTCTCTTTATTATCTCGAACGTATCAGGATATTTTTTATAAGTGATCAGTAGTTTGTCGGAAATAGGAAGTTGACTCGATTGTAATTCAGAGAGAGAGAGTTATATTCGGCATATTCGTTGTTTATAAAGATTTTAGCCAATGTTGAAGATGAGATATTAAACTCAAGTGGATTGAAAATCATTTTGTTAAATTCCTGTCGAACAGGGAAAACATCTTCTTCTTGATTGAAAAGCTCTATACAGCTTAAATAAGATGGTAGTTTTGGTGTCTTTGAATGTTTAAACTCAATTACCTCTTGATTTCTTGCGATCAAAACCTCTTGATCTTTTAAAAGAGTTTCCCTAATTATACTAACCTTATTTTCGCCGTCATTACTATTGACTTCATCTTCTTCAATCTTGATGAGAGAACGAGCTTTTCTAACCTCAAATTCACCCAACCAATGATAACGAACATGATCATTGGTTAAAAGTTCTACATCCCATTTTACTCCATTTATAGACTCACCGTTAGCGATTCTTTTTAAATTACTAATGGCCTTTAAAATCGAGGTTTTTCCTGCACATGAGATACCAACTAATAAATTCAAATCTGGAAAAAATTTGCAAGAATCTATACTTACTCCAGAGGATAAATCTTGATAGGATAACCTCAAAAGTTTCATAATAATTCCCCACTGCTAAAACTAAAAAGGGTGAGTTAATTCTCACCCCAAGATTTTACTGAGGATCGAGTTTTAGGACTGCCATAAATGCCTCCTGGGGTACATCAACAGTTCCGATCGCTTTCATCCGTTTTTTCCCTTTTGCTTGTTTGTCTAACAGCTTTTTCTTGCGGCTAATATCACCACCATAACACTTAGCTAAGACATCCTTTCTTAAAGCGGGAATATGTTCACTAGCGATAATTTTAGAACCAATAGCTGCTTGAATGGGAACCTTAAATTGATGCCGGGGAATCAATTCTTTTAACTTTTCGGTTAAAGCGCGACCAACATAATAAGCTTTATCCCGGTGAACGATCATCGCTAAAGCATCAACGGGATCACCATTGACCATAATATCTAATTTAACTAGCTCATTTTCCCGATAGCCAATTAATTGATATTCCATACTAGCATAACCGCGCGATCGAGATTTTAATTGATCAAAAAAGTCCGTCACCACTTCCGCTAAAGGTAACTCATAAATCAAAGCGGTGCGAGTTTTAGTAAAATAACGCATATCCTTGAAAACTCCCCGACGACTTTGACATAATTCCATCAAAGCACCTACATAGGTTTCCGGAGTAATCATTTCCACTTGGATATAAGGTTCCTCAATTTTTTCCCGTTTTTGTGGGGAAGGTAACAAACTGGGATTATCCACTTCGACAATTTCCCCATCGGTGGTAGTGACCTGATAAACTACCGAGGGGGCAGTGGTAATTAAATCTAAGTTATATTCCCTTTCTAGTCTTTCCTGCACGATTTCCATGTGTAGCAGTCCCAAGAAACCGCAACGGAAACCAAAACCCATGGCGCTAGAAGTTTCCGGTTCGTAGGATAGAGCTGCATCGTTTAATTTTAACTTTTCCAGGGCATCTTTGAGATCGGCATACTGATCAGCATCGGTGGGGAATAATCCGCAGAAAACCATCGGTTTTGCTTCTGTATAACCGGGTAAAGGCTCTTGTGCTGGTTTAGCGGTTAGAGTAATCGTATCACCCACCCGGGCATCAGCAACAGTTTTAATCGCGGCTGCCAGATAACCCACTTCTCCCGCGTGCAGTTCATTTACCTGTACCTGTTGCGGTGATAAAATTCCCAATTCATCAATCACAAATTCTTTACCAGAAGCCATAAAACGAATTTTATCGCCCTTTTTCACCCGACCATCCATGACGCGGAAATAGACAATTACCCCTCGATAAGCGTCGTAATAACTATCAAAAATTAAAGCTCGGAAGGGTTCTTCGAGGGTATCTTGGGGAGGGGGAACCAATTGGACGATCGACTCTAGAATATCATTAATACCGATCCCAGCCTTAGCCGAGGCCCGAATCGCCTCACTACAGTCTAAACCCACCACTTCCTCGATTTCCGCCGCGACCCGTTCCGGTTCGGCACTGGGTAGGTCGATTTTATTTAAAACTGGGATAATTTCGAGGTTATTTTCCAGTGCTAGGTAAACATTGGCTAAAGTTTGCGCTTCTACGCCTTGGGACGCATCCACAACTAATAAAGCTCCCTCGCACGCCGCTAGAGACCGAGAAACCTCGTAGGAAAAATCCACATGGCCGGGGGTATCAATCAGATTGAGAACGTATTTTTGACCATCCTTAGCGGTATAATCCATGCGTGCCGCTTGTAACTTGATGGTGATACCTCGTTCCCGTTCCAAGTCCATATTATCGAGAAATTGTTCTTTCATCTCCCGTTGGGCTACGGTTCCCGTAATTTGCAGGAGGCGATCGGCGAGAGTTGATTTACCATGATCGATATGAGCGATGATGGAAAAATTGCGAATGCGAGAAACGGGAACGTCAGTCATCGTGGTTCACTGCTGGCAAAAGTCAGGGGTTTATAAAATTTTAGATTCCTTAATTCATTGTAGAGGTAAAGTCTCTAAGGCTGGAGCAAAAGCGAAAAGTAAAAGGTAAAAAAAGCTAAACTGCAAGTATAGTCAGGGTTTTGTCCTTGGCTTCCCCTCTCGGCATCCACAGGAAACGATGGTCAGTTTGAGTATGGGGACAAAATCAGGGAAAGGGCAATGGCTAGGGTAAAGATGTAAGATTTGTCCAAATCGGATTACTATAGATAAACTCTTGGATAAGAATCCTCGACTGACGGGTAGAATGATAGATAGCAATCATTAATAGAGCTTATGAACGACAATGCTACACCGACTCAGCGCACGGCGGAGAAAGTTGAAATCGCTATTCACCTTGACTCGGAAGTTTTAGAACAGATTAAACACCTGACTAACGATCCTAGTCGCATTATCGAAACAGCGATTAAACAGTGGCTAAGAGGAGAGAAACAACCGGATGAGGACTTAACCCGTCATCTTCGACGCAATCCCCCCGTACCCCCCAAAGGGGAATGGAATGACTAAGATTTTTCAGTCTCTAATAGGTTATTTCCCGACGGAGAGACTGAAATATTTTCTTAGGTCAAGCATTGATGGTAATTGAGATTTTTTCCCCAACTAAGCTGGTTAATAGTAGTATTGCCTGTAACAGCAACGCAACGGTTTAAGCTATTTACCTACTGCTCTGGTTTGCAGTAGGCTTAGTTGTCGTGTAACCCATAGGTGTATAGATTATTATGCCGTTGAATAAACAGGCTATCTTAGATGACATTTTTCGCAAAGCACCACCGTTGAACTCTGAGGACGACTGTGCTGAGAATGTTGTTATTCCTTTCATAATGAGGCTTGGTTACGACAGGAACCAGATACGTCGAAAAGTCTCAATCACTGGAACTTCAGGACATAGATTTAGAAAGCAAGCTGATATCGTTGTTTATATTGGGGAACGTCCGGCTCTTGTGGTTGAAACCAAGCGTATTCAGCATCGATTGAGCGAGGAGGATGTTAACCAAGCGCTTTCCTATGCTCAACTTCTTGAACCATCTACACCAATTGCAGTTCTGACTAATGGACGTGATTGGGAGATTTATTATTTGGATAGAGACGATATTGGCGGATTAGAATCCGTTCCTGAACCGCAAGAGCTTGAAAGCACAATACTTACTGTCTCTAGCAATGTAGTTCAATTGGAAAAGCGACAAGCTGCTGAGCGACTTTTAGTAACTATTGAAAATAAAGGTGACTTAGAAATAGCATTTAGGGAATGTCGAAAAGAGTTAGCTAAAGAAGGACTCATTGCCGAGTCTGCATTTGATGAGCTAACTAAAATTCTCACTTGTAAGTTTAACGAAGAGAAAAGAGATGCTGAAGGCCTTGCACCCAATCGCTTTACATCTTCCTGGCTTCTTGGCAGTGGACCTCTAGCTGCTTTACAGCAAATGTTTACTGACGCAAAACAGACTTTTAATGTATTCCCTACGGGAACTCAAATTCAAATTAGAAGCAACGAAACTGTTGAAAAAATTGTTCGTGAATTAGAGCCTTTTGGTCTTTATGGTTTTAAGACACCACTTGGCTTGGCTGGAGCAGGAGGAGATGTAGTTGGTTCTGTTTATGAGGCCTTTCTTACTGGAACACTCCGAGGGGACTTAGGACAGTATTTAACCCCAAGACAATTAGTTGAGTTCATGGTTGAGATAGCTGATATAAAAATTGGAGAAAAAGTCCTTGATTTATCATGCGGAAGTGGTGGCTTTCTTATTAGAGCGTTTATTAATGTCCGCAAAAAAATTCGATTTCTTGATTCTAGCCAAGATGAAAAAGATCATTTAGTTAGTAATCTTGTCACGAATAATCTATGGGGAATTGAGATAAATCCTCGGTTAGCCACTTTATGTCGAATAAATATGATTTTACATGGTGATGGCTATGAACATATTTATACAGGAGATTCAATTAGAGAAGATGTTTTTGGGAATACAGATGGACGCAGAACTGATTTTTTAAATATTGAGCAAAATAACGCAGCAATGTTTGATGTAATTCTCATTAATCCCCCGTTCAATATACCCTATGAAGATTCTGCTACTTTAAACCGGTATTATCTAGGACGAGGTAAAGCTGCTCAAGGTTCAGACTATTTGGTTCTTGAGAGAGCAATTCGACTATTAAAGCCTGAAACTGGACGTTTGCTAGTTATTTTGCCCCATGGTGTTGCCAGCGGAGTTTCCGAGACTGAAGTTCGCAACTTTGTGAAATCTCGTACACATATTCATGGTTGTATAAGCTTACCTGTCGGATCATTTAAGCCGTTTGGGGGGTCTAATGCTAGAACCTGTGTTTTGTATCTCAAGAAGACTACTGGAGACAATAAAAAGCGTTTTTTAGCACAAGCAGAACACGTTGGCTATGACATTACCTCAAAATATTATAGAGAAACTGATCTCAATGATTTACCTGTTATCGCGGAAGCCTATCATAGAGTAAAACTAGAATTGCAATGACTATCGAGTTAATTAAACCAGACCCTTTAATATTAACAATCACTGAAGAATCAGCCCGTAGTATCGATACAGTTGATGCTGGTGCAGCTTATACACAATATTTGCATGAGCAAATAGGTGAGTTTGAACAGCAGCCTTTAGGAAACTTTGTAGATGTTGTATCAAGAAGCGTTAATCCACGCTCTAGTAGATATGCTGGTCAAATATTTGAATATATAGATTTACGAGAAGTAGATGATATTTATGGCTATATATTAACTCTTAAACTTAATCAAGGAAATGAGATTGGAAGTACAAAACATCGCTTTCAAAAGAATGACATTCTTTTCGCCAAGATCATGCCCAGCTTGGCCAACAAAAAGATTGCGCTAGTAACTCAAGATGTAACTAACGCAGTAGCTTCAACTGAATTTATTGTTTTGCGAAAAAAATCACAAGCCGAGATTAATCTTTATTACCTTTTTCGGGCTTTACGTTCTGATCATTTTACCCGACAAGCGACAGCAAACGTTACTGGTGCAACGGGGCGACAGAGAATTAGCCCGTCTAGATTACTAGAATTACAAATAATTGTTCCCCCAGAAGAGATTCAAACACAAATTGGAGATGCTGTCGAACAAGAGTTTACGCTAAGGACATTGGCGGCAGAACAATCAAAGAAAGCTGATGACTTAGCTCAGCTTGTACTTGGTAATCTAACTCTTAGAACCGACAGCTAGAAAGCGCGGAAGGTAGGTTGGGTTGACGACTGTTACCCAACACCCCATCCAATAACCAGGCAAAATCATTTATAATTATTTGATAATAGGACATTGGTTGGGTTTCGTGCTAAATTCGTTGAGTATAGGCTACATATCAGGACAAGCAAAAGGGGGAATAGATAATCAGTTTTTAATAAACGGATTTAGGATCATTTTGCTTGGGTACTTACGGGAGGAACAAAACTGATGCAGATAGAAATTGAAGGCTGCGATGCTATCAAGGTTGCTGAGGACATCCTAGAGATGGAAGGGGTGCAAGGCAGCTACGAAGTTATCTCCAAAGTGGAGAAAGAGGGAACCCTTGCCACCATCGCCACCATCATCGGCATTATTAGCGGAACAATCACCATCGCTGAGAAATTTTACCAATTAAAGCAAAAAATTGACTCTCCTGAAACCCCGAAGATCGAACGGGTGTTAATTGTCAGCAAAAACGGCGATCGCCTGATGCTCAAAGATGCTACCCTAGAGCAGCGATCTGTTCTGAGCGTCTGGTCAATCTTTCAACCAGTCTTTGAGCATATTGAGGGGAGTTTTGTGATATGTAGTTGTAGATGGCTGATAAATGATTAACGGCGGTTTCTGTCCAGAAAACTTTCATGGCTCTAGCTTGAACTTAGTGCGTACCTCTGCAACAGAAATAACCTTTCCCGCCTCACTATCGGCTAATCCTGCTTCAATTGCCTGTCTCACATAAATCTTATACATCAGATCGTCCCATGTAGAATTATCTGGCAATTTATCGATTAAATTTCTGGCTTTTTGTTTAATGTTTTTTATTTCCATGATGGTTTCCAAAATGACTCCTGACAGTTTACATTATCAACTATTCATTATTAATTAAAAGGGCGATCGCAAAATTACATCTTCTTAAAAAAGAAATTAAACACCTTAAGCAAAACCCACAGGTTGAAACTGAACATCATTAATAATTTTAACCGTTTCCCCCGACTGCTTAATCACAAACAAACCGCGCCGATAGGCATAGACATCTATCCCCTGATCAATTTCAATTGCTGCCACTGCCCCATAAACCCGAAACTCTCGAAATTGGGGGAAAGCAACCTTAAATCGCTGTAATCGGCTGACAAAATCATCTACATCATCCCTCGACAGTCGAGATTTACATTCTACCGCCACCAACTCGCTCCCATTCACCGCCACAATATCAATCTCCATTGCCGCCCCAGAACGCTTACTTTTCAAGCGACTCATCGTTTGAGTGACATCAATGCCCCGTTCCTGAAATAAACGCACAACCGCAGGCTCTACCATTTCTTCAACGAATCTGCCCCAGCGCGTTGTGAGGTTATTAACGGCTTTGGTCGTTTCTTGTACCTGTTTTTTTAATTCTTCCATCGTGCGATTAGCTTCCTCTCTGCGGCGATCAGCTTCCTTTTGAAACTCGGCAAATTGGGCCTCAGTTCTTTCAAATAACTTGTAAATATCGGCGATCGTTACAGCGTCTGACATAGGAAGATTCTTCAAGCTTGAGAAGTCTAGTCCCATTCTAGCGACTTGGCCCAGAAAAAATCCCTAGCTTCTCATCCGTGTTTTTTTAATCAATTATTGACTATCAACTAATCAGCTATTCATTATTAATTAAAAGGGCGATCGCAAAATTACGCCTTCTTAAAAAAGAGATTAAACACCTTAAGCAAAACCCAAAGGTTGAAACTGAGTATCATTGATAATTTTAACCGTTTCCCCCGACTGCTTAATCACAAACAAACCGCGCCGATAGGCATAGACATCTATTCCCTGATCAATTTCAATGCCTGCCACTGCCCCATAAACCCGAAACTCTCGAAATTGGGGGAAAGCAACCTTAAATCGCTGTAATCGGCTGACAAAATCATCTACATCATCCCTCGACAGTCGAGATTTACATTCCACCGCCACCAACTCGCTCCCATTCACCGCCACAATATCAATCTCCATTGCCGCCCCAGGACGCTTACTTTTCAAGCGACTCATCGTTTGGGTGACATCAATGCCCCGTTCCTGAAATAAACGCACAACCGCAGGCTCTACCATTTCTTCAACGAATCTGCCCCAGCGTGTTGTTAGGTTATTAACGGCTTTGGTCGTTTCTTGTACCTGTTTTTTTAATTCTTCCATCGTGCGATTAGCTTCCTCTCTGCGGCGATCAGCTTCCTTTTGAAACTCGGCAAATTGGGCCTCAGTTCTTTCAAATAACTTGTAAATATCGGCGATCGTTACAGCGTCTGACATAGGAAGATTCTTCAAGCTTGAGAAGTCTAGTCCCATTCTAGCGACTTGGCCCAGAAAAAATGCCCCTAGCTTCTCATCCGTGTTTTTTCAATCAATTATTGACTAATGGGACTTAGACAAAAAACAAATCGATAAAAGCCTCAACTCCAATCCCCGCTTGGGATTTACTTCGAGAAGCCCAAAATCGCTGAAACCCAGATAGATCAAGGAAAATCATAAATCGAGGTTAACCCTTTGTCCCGTAATGGTTTGAGCCTTTTTTGCTGACCGAAAACGCCTAAGTCCCATATTTTGACAGACAAGAGTTATTATTGCTCAACCCAACCTATGGCTGTAAAGTTTGGGCTTTTCAAGGAATTTAGAGCCAATATTTGTTCATTTGTTCCTGTGCTTTCCTCTCCATTTCTTGAGACTCTTCCATCCATTTTTGGTATGCATAGTCATATTCCCTCATTGCTATTTGGTGTTGTATTTCTCGTTGTTCTTCCAGCCATTTTCTAGTCTCTTCGAGACTTTTTATGTACTGTTCAGCTAGTTTTTTTAAACTGAGGAAATATTGTGGCAAGTTTCTCAATTTCCTTTTCTGGATCCTCCTTCTCAAGTTTAGAAACATACTTATCAAATACATCTTTAAACTCAGGCAAAGTAGCAACAAAATCTTTTAACCTGTCCATTGTACCATAATGAAAACCGAGACTTATAGGTTTTTCGGAAATCCACCGACTAATTGCAAACCGAAAATCTGGGTACTTATCTAGGAGCATCCTAACATCGGCAACAGATAAACCTCCGTCAAGCATCTGTAACCATTGCTGGCGAACAGAATTCCGTTGGACAGGATCAGTAATGTGGTCAAAACAGTCATCGTAGTATGACATATTTTTTTCTCCGAATAAATCACCCATGATATCGTTTTAACCGTTCAGGGGGCGGTTATCAAGTAGCCATTAGTTTTGTAATGGGGATTTATGCCCCGCTCCAAAAACTTTTCGCCTTAAGGCGAGGTTTTAGACCCGATTTTTTCGATAAAAGCAGACCACGGGGGAATTTTTCACAGCACCAAAGCTCTGCAAGAATTACCACTTTAAGCGGTGACATTTTCTGTTTCTGCTGGTTGAATTTCCGGCATTTCTACTTTAATTAAACTCACTCTAGCACGATAAAGTAGTTTTTCCCCATGACGATAGCCCCGATAACGCACTAGAACGGGTGTACCGATTGCTGCTTGACCATCGATCAATTGATGGATTTGCGGATCATAACTCACATGATCACCGACACTGTCAATTGGTTGCACTCCCCAGCGCTCCAGTAACTGCATAATCGGTTTAACTAGGGAGAGGATTTTGACGGCTGCTAGGTCGGGATTTTTGCGGGCAACGGCCTCGGCCGTAGGCCATTGAACTAACCAAGATTCGATCGCTTCGATGCTTTGACGTTGAAATTCTGCGGCTAATTCTTCTTTTTGCTTGTCTAATTTTTGCTGTAAATTTTGATACTCTTGTTCGAGAATTTTTGATTCCCCTGAACGATCCTCTGTCCCCATCGTCGGGATTTGAAAATGAGCGAGAAGATCGCTAACTGGCAGCTGCAGCGCATTAGCTAATTTCACCAAAGATTCAGAGGATAATTTGGCGATTAAGCCATGGCGAACTCTCTGCAATTGCCAAGAAGATAGACCCGATAACCGACTCAATTCTTCCAGATTTTTACAGCCAATTTCTGCCATTAACTGCTCTAATTTTTGCCGATGATATTTATATAAGGACTCATTCATGGGACTTCTCAGCTTAAGCGATGTGTTTAGCTAAAACGGATTTAGGAGCGCGACGAACTCGACAGAGAATTGTTTCTTTACCGAGACGCTGATGAGCGGCAAAGCGATGGCAACCGGAAAAACCGTAGTAGTTACCATCCACCTCCAAAACATCGATCGGCTCTCGTAATCCCTCCTCAGCGATCGATTGCATCAACTGATTAACTTTTTCGGGATCGGTTTGTCGCAGTAAAGGACGACGAATTTGGGACAGAGGAATGTTTTTAATTTCCATAGTGTCTTCACTATAGCACATTTAGGCTAAACTGAAGATAAGTGGACTCGGTTGCTGATGCAGTGGTCTGTCTCGGTGCTGGCAGTTTTCTTGACACAGACAAGATTTTATCACCCAATCCTCTCCTTTTTTGACTATGACTATTCCTCCTATCAATGAAAAAATTATCCAGAAAAATACCACCAATGCTTCCTATCAGCGCGGTCAATATTATTACGATAACGGTGCAGTTATTTCTCTTTGGCAACGGGGGCAAAATCTGCAAGCTTTAGTGAATGGTAGTGAGGTTAAACCCTATCGAGTTGCCATGGATTTTAACCAAGATAATCTTGAGAATGTCTCCTGTTCCTGTCCCTACGATTACGAGGGTTGGTGTAAGCATATTGTGGCGGTTTTATTAACCTGTTATCGTCAACCAGAATTAATTATTAAAAAAGCCTCCCTAGAGGAGTTATTGACACCAATCGATGAAAGTAAATTAAGAAAATTACTTAATCATTTAGTGGCTAAACACCCAGAAATTATCGAGACAATTGATAAGTTTTTATTGCCAGCTACCCCAGTTAATAAAGCGGGAGGGAAGATAACTATTAATGTCAAAGCTTATCGTAATACTGTCCGTAATGAACTGCGGCAATCCCTGCGAGCGATCGAAGAAGATTACTACGAAGAAGATCCAATTTCTAATGAAATTTATGCCCTAGTGGATGAGTCCCAAGATTATTATCAAAAGGGAGAACCGGATAATGCGATCGCTATTTTAGAAGCAATTATTAGCGCCTGTATCGAGGAATGGGATAATTTAGAAGATTACGGTGCTGTCAATGATGATTTAAGTGCCAGAATCGATCGAGTTTTAACTGGGGCAATTTTAAGTAAAGAATTTAATCCCCAAGAAAAGCAAGATTTAAGGAAAAAAATGGAGCAATGGCAGCATGAATGGAGTGCCGATTTTGAGATGAGTTTAGCAGCCTTACAACAGGGATGGGACGATCCAGTTTTAGAGAAGATTTTACGGGGAGAATCGGCTAATTTTTCAGAAATGTGGTCAGGGAATATCCCTTATTATGCCCAAACATTAACTTCTATTCGCTTAGAAATTTTCGAGAAACAGGAAAAAGATCAGGAGTATTTGAATCTAGCTTTAGCTTCAGGACAAGTGGTAGAATACCTAACTAAGTTAGTCTATCTTGATCGCATTGATGAAGCGATGGCAGCGGCAAAAAACATGATAACTAAAAACGATGAAGCCTTCTTTTTTGCCAAAGCTTTACGGGATGAATCCGCACCAGAATCCGCCCTAATAATTGCCCGAAGTGGTCTAAATTTCCCAGGGAATTATTATTATCAATTAGCTCTCTGGACAAGTGAACTAGCGCAATCTTTAGGGGATATAGATACAGCTTTGGCTGCTAGAATTAAGGCATTTCAAGACCAACCTTCCTTTTCCCATTACCAAAAAATTGAGTCTTTAGCGGGGGAAGATTGGTCTGATTTAAAATTAGACTTGTTAGATTACTTGCGCGAGTTTAGCGGTGGACGTTCCACAGAGGCTAAAATCGATATATTTCTCCACGAAAATTTAGTTAGAGATGCAATTAAAGTCGTTTCTGATAATTCCTATGTGCAGTCTCACCTAATTTGGCGGATAATGGATGCGGCTGCTACCGTCGATCCTAACTGGGTGATCGATCGCGCGCGTCCTCCTGCGGAAAAGATACTCGACGAAAAAAAGGCTGATCGCTACGAAGAAGCGATTAAATGGCTAAAAAAAGCTCGTAATGCCTTTTATATGTCGGGAAGACGGGAAGAATGGCAAACTTATCGAGAAAATTTAATTAAGGAACACGGACGCAAATCGAAATTTATGGGGTTATTCAAATATCAGGATTTACAATAATTTAAGCTTCTAGCCGTCAGTTATCGGCTAAAACCGGGCTGTTTTTAGCTTGTAGAGCGGTAATTGTCCTAATCTTAAGTCTGTGATGTTTCGACGCAAAGTAGAGTATAATGGAAGATTGGTCTAAACTTATCTCCAGACTACTTATACTGAATATTCATTGTCAAAAAATATGACTGAAACTATTCGCTTTTTGATGTGTTCTCCCGATCATTACGATGTGGATTATGTGATTAATCCCTGGATGGAGGGCAACATTCACAAATCTTCCCAGGAAAAAGCTAGGCAACAATGGCAGCAGCTTTATCATGTTCTCAAAGATCGGGCGCTCGTGGATTTAGTCACACCAGAAAAAGGCTGGCCCGACATGGTTTTTACCGCTAATGCAGGTTTAGTTCTGGAAAAAATAGTCGTTCTCAGTCGCTTTTTACACAAAGAAAGACAGGGAGAAGAACCCTATTTTAAGCAGTGGTTTGAAGATAACGGTTTTACGGTTCACGAACTGCCAAAAGATTTACCCTTTGAAGGTGCAGGAGACGCACTATTAGATCGGGAAGGACGTTGGTTATGGGCAGGATATGGCTTCAGAACTGAGTTAGATTCCCACCCTTTAATCGCTAAATGGCTCGATATCGAGGTTTTATCCCTACGTTTAATCGATGAACGTTTTTATCACCTTGATACCTGTTTTTGTCCCCTTAGTGGCGGTTATCTCCTCTACTATCCCGATGCTTTTGATGCCTATTCTAATCGGTTAATTGAGTTAAAAATTCCCGAAGAAAAACGCATTATCGTTGAAGAAGCCGATGCGGTTAACTTTGCTTGTAATGCAGTGAATATCGGTCAAGTAATCGTCATGAATAAAATTAGTGACGACTTACAACATAAGTTAGCGTCAAAAAGCTTTGAAGTGGTACAAACTCCCCTGACGGAGTTCTTAAAAGCAGGGGGAGCCGCTAAATGTTTAACCCTGCGTACCACCGAACCCCTAATTCCAGACCATCACGCTAATGTCACCATTGAAAGTCGCATTCTCCAGCTAGAAGGTCATCTGCTCGACGCGGGAATTATGAATAAAGCTCTCGATGTTGTGGTGGGAAATGGGGGCAGCTTCAAGGTATTAAACTTCACCTTAGGGATTGAGCGCCAAAGTACCTCCTCGGCCGAAGTGCGGGTTTCTGCACCCTCTCACGAGGTAATGGAGGAGATCATGGTACAATTGATCGACCTCGGTGCGGCCGCTCGTCCCCAAGAAATCTGTGATGTCAATACCGCAGTGGTGGCACAAGATGGGGTCGCTCCCGATGATTTTTATGTCAGCACCATCTATCCCACGGAAGTGCGGGTTAACTGTGAATGGGTGCGGGTGGAAAATCAACGCATGGATGCAGCCATCGTCGTCACTGAAAGTCCAGAAGGCAAAACCGCGAAATGTACTCTGCTGCGGGATTTAAAAGCTGGCGATCGCGTTATGGTGGGAGTTGAGGGCATCCGTACTATCCGACAGGCGGAATCCAGGGAACAACGCAACAGCACTCAGGAATTTACCTTTATGGGTGCGGGGGTTTCCAGCGAGCGCCGAGTCGAGTTAACCGTCGAGCAGATTGCCTGGGAAATGCGTAAAATTCGCGACCAGGGCGGTAAAGTGGTAGTAACGGCAGGTCCCGTGGTCATTCACACTGGAGGAGCGCAACATCTCTCCCGTTTAATCCGCGATGGTTACGTTCACGCTTTACTGGGGGGAAATGCGATCGCAGTTCACGACATGGAACAGGCGATCATGGGTACTTCTTTAGGGGTAGATATGCAGAAAGGCATCCCGGTGCGCGGTGGCCATCGTCACCACCTCAAGATTATCAACCTCATCCGTCGCCACGGCAGCATCGCCAAAGCTGTATCGGCCGGGGTATTGACAAAAGGCGTAATGTATGAATGCGTCAAGAATAATGTCCCCTTCAGTTTGGCCGGTTCAATTCGCGATGATGGTCCGCTTCCGGATACGGAGATGGATTTAATTAAAGCACAGGAAGAATATTCGCGCTTGATTCAAGGTGCAGACATGATTCTCATGCTCTCTAGTATGCTCCATTCCATCGGTGTGGGCAATATGACACCGGCGGGGGTAAAAATGGTCTGTGTTGATATTAACCCGGCCGTGGTGACAAAATTAAGCGATCGAGGTTCCGTAGAATCCGTGGGTATCGTCACCGATGTGGGTTTATTCCTGAGTCTGTTAACCCAACAGTTGGATAAGTTAACCCGTCCCTTGGTAGAAACGGTTTAAAACCGCAAATAGATATCGGGTGGGTTACGCTTTGCTAACTCACCTATTTTTATCGATATTTTCAACCAATTATCGGAGAAAATTTGCCCACTAGAGTCGCTCTAGCTTGCTTTCTTTTTGTATAATAGTAAATCTGGTTATTAAGTTCGATCGCCCCTTAGTCCTAGGTTTGATTCATAGTAGGGTTGATTCATGAATCAACCCTACCCTTAGTCCCCCCTTGATAAGGGTGGTGTCTGATAATTTTTAACGCCTACCTACTTAAAGACTGATTATTTATTCCCCCTTTTGCATGAGTGCATGAGCAGAAAACGGGTTTCTCGGAGAAACCCGTTTTCTGTGCGTTACTCAACGGATTTAGTATAATAGGGGTTAATCTTCCCATACTTGTCAAACGGCCATGAGTCTCTGTCTCAATCCCGATTGTTCGCACAAAAACACCCCCACGGATAAATTCTGTCATAAGTGCGGTTCTCAATTACTGCTCAGAGAACGTTATCGAGCGCTAAAATTAATCGGTCAAGGGGGTTTTGGCAAGACATTTCAAGCGATAGATGAGGATAAACCCTCAAAACCCTATTGTGTAATTAAACAATTTTTCCCGTCAGCGCAGGGAACAGGAACTTTACAAAAAGCAGCAGAATTATTTAAAGAAGAAGCGATTCGTTTAGATAGTTTGGGAAGATACCCACAAATCCCCGAACTTTACGCCTATTTTACCGGTAATGATGGGCGACAATATCTCGTGCAGGAATATATCGAAGGACAAAATCTCGAACAAGAATTAAAACAGGAAGGAGTATTTAACGAAGCAAAAATTAAACATCTTTTGTCAGAGATTTTACCGATTCTAGAATTTATTCATAGTAAACAAGTAATTCATCGCGACATTAAACCAGAAAATATTATTCGCAGAAAAAGCGATAATAAATTGATTTTAGTGGACTTTGGCGCAGCAAAATTTGTCAGTCCTTTAAATCGTTCCATGACAGGAACAATTATCGGTTCTGCCGAATATATTGCCCCAGAACAGGGAAATGGTAAGGCAGTTAATGCCAGTGATTTGTATAGTTTGGGTGTAACTTGCCTTTATTTATTAACTGGAATATCTCCCTTTGATTTATTCGATGGGGGGGAACATGAATGGGTATGGCGACAGTGGTTGGTTAATAATCCTGTTAGTAATGATTCAGGGAATATTCTTGATAAATTAATCGAGTTTGGCACGAAAAAACGCTATCAATCCGCTTCGGAAGTGTTGCAAGCTTTGCAGATAAAAACATCAGTCTCTATACCCCAGACAACTATTCAAAAACCCGTTAATCCCGTTATTTCCGTTCCCCAAACTCCCCCATCTATTCAGCTTAAAAGTGCCAAAGGAATCGATTATCGGAACTTAGAAGATTTATTAAAACGGCAGCAATGGAAAGAAGCGGACGAGGAAACCGCAAGAGTGATGCTACAGGCTGCCAATCGCACAAAAGAAGGATGGCTACAGGTAGAGGATATCGATAATTTTCCCTGCGAGGATTTGCGAACCATTGACCAATTATGGGTTAAATATAGTGGCGGTCGCTTTGGTTTTTCCGTGCAGGCGAAAATCTACCGCGAACTCGGTGGGACGCGGCAGTATAATAGAAGAGTTTGGTACGCTTTCGGAGATAGAGTAGGCTGGCGAGTGAATAATAGCTGGATATGGTACAAAGATGTTCCTTTTGACCTAAAAGCACCCCGAGGACACCTCCCTGGAATAGGTAGGGGGGTGGGCGTTGGGGGAGCGTGGGGTGGATCTCTCTTCTCTCGCGTCGAGACTTGTAAAATGTAACATATAAAGGTAACAGCCAATTTTTAAGAATTGTATCGGAGGGAAAACCAAATGCTAGAAATTAACAAAAGCTATGTATTAGACAAAGATCAAAAGCCGATTGCTGTTCAGATTCCCATTGCTGAATTTGAAAAAATCGAAGAAATCCTAGAGGATTACGGACTAGGAAAACTCATCGAAGAAGTTGAAAATGATCAAATCCTAGACAAAGAAAAAGCCTTACAATATTTAGAATTGCTTAAAAATAAAAATGTAGAAGGTTGAATATAACAAGAGATTTTTAAAAGAATTAACCTCTTTGCCAAAAGACATACAATCTCGTATTGAGTTGATCGTATTTTCCGAATTAGAAACCGACAATCCTTTTGAATTAGGCTATCTCGATAAAATGAAAGGACATAAAGATAAATATAAAATTAGAGTTGCAGATTATAGGATTGGCCTGACTATTGATAAACCCAATCAAACCATCATCTGTCAACGGGTCGCACATCGTAGAGAAATTTACAAAACTTTTCCTTGATAGAAAAATACCGCTATCTTTATCTGTCAATTACTTTCTAATCATTTTAATCGATGAACAGGGAAATTGGAACTTTGAATTATGAAAAAATCACCTTCGGAAATGACTAACGCAGAACTCCGTCAGTATCTTTCGGAACATCGAAATGAAGAAGCTATTTTTAGTGAAGCACTAGAAGTATTATTAAGCCGAAAAAAAGACGGGTTTAAATATCCCGCACCTGAAACGATGTCCTATAAAGAAATAGAAACGATTTTCAAGGAAAAATTAAATCAAATAATTGAGGAATAGAAATCGTGCGTTATGCGATTATTATCGAAAAAGCTGAAAATAACTATTCCGCTTATGTTCCCGATTTACCCGGTTGTGTTACTACCGGTAAAACCCTAGAGGAAATCACAGAAAATATGAAAGAAGCGATTCAATTTCATCTGGATGGTTTACAAGAGCAAGGGCTGCCAATTCCCCAACCAGCCACCTATTGCCAGTATATCGAAGCGTAACCGATCACCTGCATCCTGTCCGCGACTTTTATCTGTTAACATGGAACTGTAAACATATTGCCAATGCTCAAATGCAGATCTTGTAGGTGGGGTTGAGCGAAACAATACTGGATCGAAAATGGCTCAGTTATGAGAAATTTGCACGGTGAATAGATAGCTTTATGAGAAAATGGAAAGGTAATGCAATCCTCTAAGCCAGATGACTATAGCAGAGCTATTTCCTACTTTGAGAAGTCTGCCTCGTGCAGACAAGTTGAAGGTGATGCAATTTCTGATCGCAGAACTAAGTAAGGACGAGGAGCCAAGCCTACAGCCAGGAGCAACATATTTACTCTCGTCGCCGCTTAATTCACACGCAGCGGCGCAGAAACTTGCTCAACTCCTAGATTCGGAACAAGCAACGCACAATGCGTAACGCCCAACGATTTAACTTTACCGAAGGATTCGATGGGTTTGGTGTCCCCGATGCCTTGCCTCAACTACCTATATCTCTGACATACCAAGATAGATCCGTAGAGTTTTCAGCACTGTTAGACACGGGTGCAAGTGTTAATGTCTTACCGTACAGCGCTGGAGCTCAACTTGGTGCGATTTGGGAAGAGCAGACAACCTCTGTCATCTTAGCTGGTAATTTGGCTTCGATCGAGGCGCGAGGTTTACTGGTTTCGGCACAGATTGGTAATTTCAACCCAGTCTGGCTGGTTTTTGCTTGGAGCTTGTCTGATGATACACCTTTACTACTGGGTCGGATGAATTTTTTTCTAGAATTTGATGTCTGCTTCTATCGTTCACAACTTGTTTTTGAAATCTGCCCTAAATCCTAAAATGCACGGCGATCGCCGATTTTGTAGGGTGCGCCCGATGGCGTAACGCACCTGAGATTAATTCTGATTAATTGCCAATTCATTGCCAACACAAGAGTTAGGGCGATAATGATTCATGGCTGTATGTAACAATACAGAATAAGTTTATCTCAGGAGTTCCACAGTGATTAAAGAGCTAGACCGTATTACTGTTAATCCACAAATATGTCTTGGACAGCCAACGATTCGAGGAATGCGTATCACTGTAGGATTTGTTCTGAAACTGTTGGCTAGTCAGTTATCTATTCAGGAAGTTTTAGAGGCTTATCCAGAGTTAGAAGAGGAAGATATTCGTCAGGCTATTAATTATGCAGCTTGGGCTGTATCCGATTATATCGTTAGCTTCACTTCGGCATGATTTCTTATTCCGAGGCTCTGCCTTGGAACACCATATCTAAGGCTCTACCTTAAACCAGTATTCAGGTAGAAACTGAAGGGAGCGTTCCCCGGTAGAATATGGGAACGGGATAAAATTGTCAAATCCATATCTTCTCGTGCATCGATTAAAATATAGTTATTAATTAATATCCATCTCACAACAATTTAAATCATGAAAGGTATTCAGTATATTGTCGATGAAACAGGAGAAAAAACAGCAGTTTTTATCGATCTAAAAGAATGGGGTCAACTGTGGAATGAGTTTTATCAAAATTTACTCGATCGCTCTCCCGGCAACGAAGACTGGATAAATTGATCGCCTTTTCGAGAAAAATTAGATCAAGCTCTGGCATGGAATGCTAATCATCCACCGCAGTTATCAGATCTAGAATCCCTAGAGAGCAAACTCGAAAATTATGAGTGAGGTTTTACTTGATTTATCAATAATAATCTAGAGAACTTTTAGAGGAACTACAAATGCTAGAAATTAGCAAAAACTATGTATTAGACAAAGATCAAAAGCCGATTGCCGTTCAGATTCCCATTGCTGAATTTGAAAAAATCGAAGAAATCCTTGAGGATTACGGACTGGGAAAACTCATCGAAGAAGTTGAAAATGATCAAATCCTAGACCAAGAAAAAGACTGGCAATACTGCCCGCATATACTGTAAAATCTATTTTATAGAAGTCTATAAAGAAGTTGGCTAAATTACAATATAAATGCCTTATTTAAATCCCAATGCGACAATCCCACCAGCTAAATTAACCCGGTATTTGCTAGTTTTACAACCCAAAGATGATAAATCAGGCTTTCTGGCACAAGCAGGATATAATTTAGACAACTGGCAGGTATTGGAACAAGATTTAAGACGTATTCTTCTCAACGAAGCCACCTTAAATAAACCAACAAAGTTCGGTGATATTTATGAAATTAAAGGACTTTTACAAGGGGTCAACGGGATAAACTTACGAGTCTCTACCTATTGGATTATCGACTCACTTACGAAAGAAACAAGATTTGTGACTTTATTACCAGATTAAAAGAGTTAGACTATGAAATTTGATATGTTTTCCGAAGTTCAATTAACCGAAGATTTGCCAGAATCTAATTTGTCTCGTGGCACTCACGCGATTATCGTGGATTATTGTCCTCGACCCGAAGGCCAAGAGGATGGCTATGTTTTAGAAGTGTTAAATAATCAGGGAAAAGCCTATACAGTTATCGCTGTAGAAGTTTCCAAGATTGAATCGATTCAAAATCTTAAACAGGATGAATTTCAAATTATATAATTCTGTTATTCTTTTTTTATGTATGTCCCCAGGGATGACGACTGTTTTCAGTTTGTTACTCTCAAGCGCCAATGAAATATTTACCGTCCGCTCTTTGGTGAAAGTTGAATAAGTTAAAATCAAAGAGAATATCCCTATCGCTACAATCTCAACTATCAATGAATCTCCTGAAAGATAGTAAAAAAATTCGTTTTGTTGACCTTTTTTGTGGTTTGGGAGGGTTTCGAGTGGCGATTGAACAAGTTTGTCGCCAACAAAACTTAGAATCTGATTGTGTCTTTTCCTGTGATATAGATAAAGACGCTCGGGCAATTTATCACGCTAATTTTGGCGACAAACCCCAGGGAGATATTACCGAAATCGCCGCCCTAGATATTCCCAATCACGATATTTTAATGGCAGGATTTCCCTGTCAACCTTTTAGTATTTGTGGTGATTTAAAGGGATTTGAAGATACCAGAGGCACGCTATTTTTTGAGATTGCCCGCATTTTAAAAGCCAAACAACCCGCAGCATTTATTCTGGAAAATGTCAAGCAATTGCAGGGACATCAACAGGGAAAAACCTTAGAAGTTATTCTCGATACTTTGCAAGATTTAGATTACTATACCGATTATCGGGTTTTGAATGCGCTTAATTTTGGTTTACCGCAAAAACGGGAACGGATTTTTATCGTTGGTTTCCGAGAAGCGCGGGGTTTTATCTGGCCAAAACCAGCTTTATCTAGAACAACTTTAACGGAAATATTAGAGGAAAATGTCTCGGATTTTTATTATGCTTCCGCAAGAATTCAAAAAAGTCGCCTGCTAAAAAGAGAGGGAAAAAAACCTTATAGTGAACCGACTATCTGGCACGAAAATAAAGGAGGAAATGTCAGCGCTTATCCCTATTCCTGTGCCTTGCGAGCAGGAGCATCCTATAATTATTTGTTAGTGGATGGGAAAAGACGCTTAACAGCAAGAGAAATGCTCCGTTTACAAGGTTTTTCCGATGATTATCAAATTGTCGGCAGTTATCAAACTATGCGAAAATTAACGGGTAATAGTGTAGCGATTTCCTGCGTAGCTGCTGTGGTTAATTCTGTAATCGAGTCTTTGTTAGATGTTGCTCAAGCATCAACTAATTCATTCTCGTTCAATCGACAACTTAATTAAGTTTATTTTCGACTCAGGAGTTTTAGATAGTGGTAATTATTCAAGACGCTTTTAATTGCCTATATAGACAGTAAAAGCCTAGGAGATTATAGCTTGTTTGAGTCCTAATTTATGTCTCTAAAATTAGCTGACCCATTGCCTTGAGAATTTGGAGCAGATTAATTGCTGATTCAGGATACATTAAATTAAGTTCTGGCATTATCTGATAAGTGGGGTTAGTTTCTTGTCTGAGATGGACGAACATATATTGTAAGCCATTAGTCGCTAATCCCCAAACTGAGGGTTGTCTTTCTAAGCTATTGTAGGCATAAGTCAATAATTGAGGTAATCCCTGACGGACTTCGATTCCACTCTCTTTAGCTTCAATGACTAAAATCCAAAAATGGATATCATTGACAGTTGCTATCGAATTATTCATCGTGACAATATCAAACCGTCCGCTAATAGTTTTATCTTCATCCACAAGGATAATATTATCAATCCCTTCTTCAACCCTAATCTTAATCGGATAACGATAAAAACCCGCTAACCGCAATAGGGGAAATAGGGTTAAAACTTTAACTTGTCCTTCTGATGCTTTATCTTCCATCAAATAGGGTCGAAAATCGTTGCGGATTTGAACAAGTTCTAATTTTTCTGCATCGCTGACGGTTTCCAAAGCTAAAAGCTCTGTAAATGAAACATCCTCAAGCTTTTCTTGAAAATGGAGATGACGTTGAACATCAGCAAGGGTTAGTTTACTCGTTTTGAGGGTAAGCATTGATTTAGCAAGCAGTACAGCACTGTTTCCATTGTAGCGGAAAATAGGTGTCTCGGCTGTTCTTGCTAACAAAATAAGCCAAAACAGAAACACCAATTTAAGAATAAAGTTGCTGCCTGGGGTGCGGATTGTTGATTTGGTTTTTTTAACAGAATTGGTAGCCTTCTAACGCACTTTACACTCGTCGGCGATCTACGATCAAGTTATTTTTGAACGAAAAGCACCCCAAGGTCATATTTCTTGTAGCTAGAGGTTTGATTGGGTTGGGGATGGTGGCATGGGATTGGAATGGGGAGAAGTGGGGTGGACTTAGGCTGAAACTCTGACAGGGGGACAAGCCAGCTGAAAAGCTTATGTAGCATGGAATACAGACACAGACTCCCAAAAAAGATAAGTCATATTTACCATATATGACCTAAATAACGAAAATGATAA
>NZ_JACJSW010000151.1:0-31062 GCF_014698375.1 Microcystis flos-aquae FACHB-1344
AATTCTTCCACAATAGCCAAAGCTTTTTCATTTTCTGCCTCTGTTTTAATAACTTTAGGTAAATGGCGAGCTAGTAATTCTTTGTATTTTTCTGGATTAAAAGTAAGGGTCATTTTTCCATTGCTCCTTATCGTATTCAGCGTGAGTTAAAACATACTTGATATAAATTAGCCGCTTCTGATAATCGATACTGGTTATGAGACGATAACTATTCCCTTTAATGTTAAAAACAGTAAAGTTACCAACTGCTTCTGCTTTAGGAAATACTGTTTGAACCTCAACTAAATTATACCAAATCGCTTTACTGGCAATTTTATACCAATTCTCTAAAGCTATTCGGGAATCAGCGTGTTTATTCGTAAATTCTCGTAGTCTTCGATAGCTGATGACGTGCATTTATAAAAACAAACATAAATTATCTCTGGGGGTGATTCGCTGCCAAAGTTGGTTTTCCATAGGTAATTCAGTTGCCTGTAATCGTCCAATCTTCTGCTCTTAAACCGGCAATTTGCCCAAAATCTGAGAGATTTCTCGTCAGCAGGATAGCCTGATTAACCATTGAGATAGCAGCAATCTTCAAATCCATCGAACCCAAACGAGGGTAAGTTACCCGAAGTTCTTGAAAAACTTGACCTGCCTTTTCATCAAAGCCGACAATGGGAATCGTGCGATAATTAGCGAGGTGCTTTTCTAGCCTTCGATAGGCAACAACTTGGGTTTCAATCGAACTGGTCTTGGCTATGTAACTGAGCCATCCCCGCATTTGTTCTTCGTAGGTGATAATTGTGGTGGCAACTTCGCTGCTCGTAATAGCAGCCAGTTTTTTCAGCAATTGTTGTGCCGGTTGTCCCCCGCGATCGAGAATAGTAATATGATCGGTGTCAAGGAGATACATTTCAGGGTTCGGATGCTTCCTCGGCTAAAGGTTTTAGAGACTGACGGTACTCTTGACCAAACTGCATTGCCTCTTCGTAAACCGGATCGTCAGCAAAAGTGCCGACAATTTTTTCCCACCAGGGAGTTTCGCTGACAGTAGGTAGCAAACGCTTAAGCAGTGCTACTTCAGCTTCTAAAGCTGCTAGTCTTATCTCTAGATCAGTGCTTAACATGGTTGACATATCCTCCTATTCTGCTCTTGCTCAAAGGTTAGCTTTAAAACAAAATTTGTTTCAACGCCAGAAGCCATACGATGAACTGATGAAACCATACACAGCACTCCGGGTAAAATTATTGATGAACGATGATTGAGTTGCGACTCATTTCTATTAGGGAATGTTGAGTAAAAAGTGCTTTTATTTGAGGTAAATTATTCTGAAATAATGCTTCTAATTCAACATTCGTAATATTACCCGTAGTCACTAGCAGAAGCTTATAAGGTTCTTGACTAATCAAAAATGAATCGAGAAAATCTGTGTCTTTGGTAATAACAATACGATTTTGTTGAATTGAAAGAGCGTTAATTTCTGCATCTGTCGTGGCATTTTGTTGGGGTAAATCTTTAGTATGAATTGTATCATGACCAGCAGCTTGCAAAAAACGAGCTAAACGAACTGGCAATTGAGCATCGACTAAAAAGTTCATGGTGCAATTTGGTAGATGCTTTTTACCTGAGTTAATCGAGTGGCAAACAATAACGCCGCTAGAATATCCTCCCGTTCCAAATCATCGTAGTCGGCTAAAATATCTTCGATACTCATGCCAGAACTAAGTAATTCTAGGATAAATTCAACAGGATAACGCAATCCTCGAAGGCAAGGTTTGCCATGACAGATATTTAAATCGAGGGTGATTCGCTGCCAAAGTTGGTTTTCCATAGGTAATTCAGTTGCTTGTAATCGTCCAATCTTCTCTCCGCCTACTTCTACTATGCACAATTCTGTCTTTAAGTCAAGTGGCTTTAGAAAACTTTAAGCAATTTCTTGACAAAATTTAACCTTTTTTCTCATTTTTGAACCCTCACAAATTAATTATGCAAGGGGTTTAATCTACTATACACAACTAGGGATACTACGAGAACTAACACTGTCATTGTTGACCAACTCATGGCTGATGCTCTTAAAGCTACTGGACTCTCTTATTCTTTGTGTGATAAATTTAACTTCTATAGTAGTGATCGATCTTTGTGTCCTTTGTGTCTGGAGTGGTTCGTTCCCCTCACTATTTATTGCTGGCAGTCTTCATTGACTATCTAGACCAAAAAAACCAGTCTTCCCTAATTTTTCGGGAAAACTGGCCAAGCTAATCTTGAGATTTTAACCGACGTTAGCGGTTTGTTTTTGGCTAAAAAATGCCGCTAAAACCTGTTGGGCAATCTGGGGACTGGTTAAACCCAAATCAGCGAAAGATTCCTCTGGTTTTGCGTGGTCCACTAATTTATCGGGAACCCCGAAACGCTTGACCGGAACTAGAATATTAGCATCCTGTAAAGCTTCCAAAACCGCAGAACCAAAACCACCCATCAAACAACCTTCTTCTAAAGTCACCACCTTACCAAGACGTTGGGCAAGGGGAAAGATAAGTTCTGTATCAAGGGGCTTGACAAAACGAGCATTAACCACTGTGGCTTCGATGCCGTGTTCGCTGAGGATTTCGGCCACCTGTAGGGAAGTGTTGACCATAGTGCCGTATCCTAACAGGAGAATATCATCGCCACTGCGGAGAATTTCGCCCTTACCGATGGGTAAAGCTTCCCACCCCTCTTCCATCAGGGGAACCCCTAAACCGTTGCCCCGGGGATAACGCATGGCAATGGGGCCGCTGGTATGATTAATCCCCGTTACCACCATTCTTTGCAGTTCCGCCTCATCTTTGGGGGCCATAATGGTCATATTGGGGATACAACGCAGGTAGGCGATATCGTACATCCCTTGGTGAGTCGGTCCATCGGCCCCGACAATACCGGCCCGGTCCATGCAGAAGAAAACCGGTAGATTTTGAATGCAGATATCATGAATAATCTGATCAAAAGCCCGCTGCAGGAAAGTAGAGTAAATAGTGACAACCGGGCGCATTCCTTCGCAAGCAAGACCACCAGCGAGAGTAACGGCGTGTTGTTCGGCAATTCCCACATCGATGTACTGTTTCGGTAGTTTTGCCTGAAATTTATCTAATCCCGTCCCGGTGGCCATAGCGGCGGTGATACCGATAATGCGCGGGTCATTTTCCGCCAATTTAGTGAGAGTATGCCCGAAAACTTTAGAATAAGCCGGAGGTTTCGGTTTACTGGAGGGAATCGGTTTACCCGTGGCTAAATTAAAGGGATTTTGGGCATGATAACCCACTTGATCTTTTTCGGCCCATTCGTAGCCTTTGCCTTTCACGGTGGCAACGTGGACGAAAACCGGTCCGTGGACCTTATGGGCCTGTTTAAAAGTGGCGATTAATTCGGGAATATTATGACCATCAATCGGGCCAAAATATTTAAAGCCCAATTCCTCAATGACAGCGCCGACTTTGGGAACTGCTAACCGTTTCATTCCTTCTTTGACTCGTTCCATTTCCGGAGTGAGGGAGTCACCGAAGAAGGGTAGATGTTTCAATTGTTCTTCGAGATTATCGGCGATAAACTGGACGGGTTCGCTCAAACGAACTTTATTGAGATAGCGGGAAATTGCCCCGACGTTGGGGGAAATGGACATCTCGTTATCGTTGAGGATAACCATGATGTTGGTGTTCGGTAAATGTCCAGCATGGTTAATCGCCTCTAGGGCCATACCCCCGGTTAAAGCGCCATCCCCGATGATCGATACCACCTTGAAATCTTCCCCCTTGGCATCCCGGGCTAAAGCCATTCCTAACCCCGCAGAAATGCTCGTAGAGGCGTGTCCAGCCCCAAAATGGTCAAATTTGCTCTCGCAACGTTTTAGATAGCCCGCAACGCCATTTTTTTGGCGCAGGGTGTGAAAATCATTATAGCGACCGGTAAGGAGTTTGTGCGGATAAGCTTGGTGTCCCACGTCCCAAAGGACTTTATCTCGATCGAGATCGAGGGTTTGGTAAAGGGCGATCGTTAGTTCTACGACTCCTAACCCCGGTCCCAAATGTCCACCGGTAGCGGCGATCGTCTGGAGGTGTTTTTCGCGAATCTGACGGGCAATATCTTCTAATTGACGGAGTGATAAACCATGTAACTGGTTGGGATGAGTAATTTCACTTAGGTGCATATCGGCTTCTTTTTCAAAGTAGTTTATCCCTATACCAACTGTATAGGATCTTCAGCCTGAGATGAGGGAAAATCTAGGCTAATCTGGCCGCCGTGCGTAAAATTTGGCCGGCTAACATGGCAGCCCCAAAACCATTATCGATATTAACCACACCGATACCGACCGCGCAGGAATTGAGCATAGTTAACAAAGGAGCAATACCGCCGAAACTGGTTCCGTAACCGATACTGGTGGGAACGGCGATCACCGGGCGATCAACTAATCCCGCTACCACACTTGGTAAGGCTCCTTCCATTCCCGCAACAACAATTAACACATCGGCGGCATCCAATAGATGGCGATGATTCAAGAGGCGATGAATTCCCGCCACCCCCACATCCCAGAGACGCTGCACGGAAAAACCGCATAATTGAGCAGTAACCGCCGCCTCCTCCGCTACGGGAATATCGGCAGTTCCCGCCGTTAGGATGGAAATTATCCCTTTTGGGGGATTTTCTGGGGCAGCTGCGGCAATGGCACAGATGCGGGCTAAGGGATAATAAACTAAGTCTGTCACCTGTTCCTGTAGCTGCGCTGCTGTCTCTGCTTCAATGCGGGTGGCCATAACCACGGGACTATTTTGACGCAAAACATTGATGATTTGGGCGATTTGAGCGGTGGTTTTACCCGGCCCCCAGATAACCTCCGGAAATCCCGTTCTTAATTGACGATGATGGTCAATTTTAGCGAAGTCTTCCACCGGTTCAAAGGCCAGATGTTTAAGTTTATCTAAGGCTGTCTCTGGGTTAATTTCTCCCCTGGCAACGGCGGTCAGCAGCGATCGCAAATCGGCAGCATGGAACATGGTCAGTTATCAATGGGAAGTGGGGTGTGGGGTGTGGGGTGTGGGGTGTGGGGAAGTGGGAGAGTGGGGAAGTGGGGAAGTGGGGAAGTGGGGAAGTGGGGTGTGGGGGGATGGGAAGGATAAATAAAAATAATCTCCTGTCTCCTGTCTGGGAGTCTCCTGTCTGGGAGTCTCCTGTCTGGGAGTCTCCTGTCTGGGAGTCTCCTGTCCCACTGCTATTAGGAGGCCATGGTAGCTGCGGGACGACGGCGGCGATAAGTACGATTGTTCGCTGGTTCCGTTGCCGCCGCTTGCAGGAGGAAAATCACTAGAGGTTGACTCTGTAACTCCCGTTTAATTAAACGCTGCAAAGTCGTCTCGATTTCGGCCCGCAAACCGGCCCAATCCTGGACTCCCGTGGCGGTTTTAAATTCACCGATGCGATCGCTTAAACAGCGTTCGATCGCCCGAATAATTAACTGATTCAGCAGCGAGATTTCCACTTTTGTGACCACACCGCGCAAATTAATCTCTGGAGGTGCGCTTAATTGTCCCTCACCGTTAACGAAGGATGCGATCGTAATCACACCATCTTCGGCTAACTGTTGTCTTTCCTGCATAATGTGTTCGTGGACTACACCCGCTTGATCGACTAACTCGATTCCCGAAGGCACTGGCGCGCCAAGTCCAATGCGATCGCCAGTTAACTCGATCGTGTCACCATTTTTGACAATTACCATATTTTCGGCGGGAATACCCATACTTTGGGCCATCTGAGCGTGTTTGACCAGCATTCGGTGTTCTCCATGCACTGGCACAAAAAACTTCGGCCGCGTCAAAGATAACATCAATTTATGGTCTTCTTGGGAACCATGGCCGGAAACGTGAATTCCCTTATCGCGTCCGTAAACAACGTTAGCCCCCTGCATCATCAGGCGATCAATTGTATTGACTACAGCGATCGTATTACCCGGAATCGGATTAGCGGAAAAGACAATCGTATCCCCCTGACGCGCACGAATATGAGGATGTTCACCCTTAGAAATCCGCGTCATGGCTGCTAAAGGTTCCCCCTGGGAGCCTGTAGTTAAAATGACGATTTTATCATCGGCTAAATTGCGGGTCGCTTTCAAGGGTTCAAATATATCGTCGGGACATTTTATATACCCCAAGTTACGCGCATGAGCGATGACATTTAACATCGATCGACCCACTACCACCACTTTCCGGTTAAATTTCTGGGCCAATTTCAACACCAGATTAATCCGATGCACCGAGGAAGCAAAGGTAGTAATCATAATCCGTCCCGTTGCTTGGTTAAAAACCCGCTCTAAACCGGGATAAACGGAAGCTTCCGAGGGAGTATAACCGGCTACTTCTGCGTTAGTGGAATCACTCAATAAACATAGCACCCCTTTCTCGCCATGTTCGGCAATTTTTTGTAGATCAAAGAATTCGCCATCGACGGGAGTATGGTCAATTTTAAAATCTCCTGTGTGAATAACTACCCCTAAAGGAGTGTGAATTGCTACACAAAAACTATCGGCGATCGAGTGGGTATTGCGGATATATTCCACCATGAAAGATTTACCTAAACGCACCATTTGCCGGGGAACTACGGTTTCTAATTTGGTACGATTTGCTAATCCTGCTTCTTCCAATTTATCCCGCAATAAAGCCATCGCTAGACGCGGACCGTAGATAATTGGTACATCAAATTGTTTGAGATGGTAGGGAATGCCACCGATATGATCTTCGTGACCGTGGGTGACGATCATACCCTTAATTTTATGGCGATTTTCTCTTAGATAAGTCATATCGGGAAGCACTACATTGACCCCGTGCATATCATCGGAAGGAAAAGCTAAACCGGCATCCAGGAGAATAATCTCATCATCGTACTCAAAAACACAGGTGTTTTTGCCGATTTCGTGTAGTCCTCCTAGGGGAATGATCTTTAGTTTTGCTTGGGTTTTATCTTGATTCATTAGGTGTCCTTTGATGGTAAGTTATGGTGATTTTTCAGGTGGGTTTTGTGGACGGGAAATCTCAAAAAATGAATAGTTAGAATAAGTCGAACTAGGGAAATAACACCTAGCTAAACTCACTTAGTATCAATACTTTCTAGCAGTTCTAAACTATATTTCTTTTCTTCTAGTTAAGCTATTAATATTATAACCTACTTTCTCGAAAAAATCCTAGTTTAGTTAGCCAAATTTTCTAGTATTTTTCTAGATTAAGGCCAATTCTTGCATAATTTTTGCTAATCCTTCTTCTAGTTCGGGACTTAAGGAACATAAAGGAAGTCTTAGACCCCCCACCTCCCAACCGACTAGATTTAAGGCCGCTTTAATTGGAATTGGATTAGTGGCACAGAATAAACCTTTAAACAGGGGAAATAATTTCAAGTTAATCTCGATCGCTTTGGCTGCATCTCCAGTTAAGAAAGCTTGAATCATTCCTTGAATTTCTTCTCCCACTAGATGACTAGCAACACTGACCACCCCCACCGCACCACAGGTCATTAGGGGTAAGGTAAGAAAATCATCGCCAGAATAAATAGCGAAATTTTCAGGAGTATGACAGTAAATCTTACAGGTTTGTTCTAAATTACCACTAGCTTCTTTTACCGCCACAATATTATCAACTGCTGCCAGTTTAATAATCGTTTCTGGGGTCATATTTTGACCGGTGCGACCGGGGATATTATAAAGCATCACCGGCAGATCGGGACAAGCTTTGGCAATGGTCAGAAAATGCTCGTATAAACCCTCTTGGGGAGGTTTATTGTAGTAGGGAACCACCTGTAAAGAACCATCTAAACCCAGTTTAGCAGCCTGTTGGGTAGCTTCGATCGCTTCGGAAGTGGAATTAGAACCCGTCCCCGCAATCACTTTTCCCCGACCATTAACCGCTTTTTTGACAATACTAAATAGTTCGTACTCTTCCTGCCAACTTAGGGTGGGTGATTCTCCCGTCGTCCCACAGACCACTATACCATCGCTACCGTGGGTAACTAGATAATCGGCCAATTTTTCCACCAGGGCATAATTAACTTGACCCTCGACGGTGAAGGGAGTCACCATCGCCGTAATTACTCGTCCAAAATATGTTGTTTCACTCATTTATCAGTTATCAGTTATCAGTTATCAGTTATCAGTTATCAGCTTCTGAAGGCAAGAGGCAACAGGCAAGAGGCAAAAGAAAGAATCTGGCAATTTTCCTACCCAAAAAGAAGGTTATCAACTAAGTACATCGAAGCCTTTAGCTTCACAAATTAGGTTTTAGATTCGGCCTTTGTTACCAGTTTTTGAGCGATCAGCAATCAGCTTTCAGACTTTACTTATCCGGTTAATTAGCTATTTTTCTAATTATTATCGCCTTGATTTAGCTGATGGCTGATCGCTTAATTATCAAACTGTTGCTAATCTTGAACCGACGAGATTTTTCTTGACTAAAAGTTCGGCAATTTGTACAGCATTTAAAGCCGCACCCTTGCGAATTTGATCGCCGCATAGCCACAATTCTAGACCGTTAGGATGGGAGATATCTTGACGAATGCGTCCCACTAATACTTCATCGCGACCGGTAGCATCAATTGGCATGGGAAAATAATTAGCGTCCCAATCTTCCACTAATTTTACCCCCGGAGCGGACTGAAGAATCTCTCTAGCCTTCACCACAGAAAAAGGCTGACTAAATTCTAGGTTAACCGATTCCGAATGGGCCCGCAGCACGGGAACCCTTACACAGGTGGCGCTAACCCGCAGCCCCGGACAAGCAAAAATCTTGCGGGTTTCGTTGACCATTTTCATTTCTTCCTCGCAGTACCCTTGACCATTAATCGGGGTATTGTGGGGAAAAAGATTAAAAGCGAGGGGATAGGGGAAGGAATTAGTGGGAGGTTGCCGATTATCAAGAATTGCTTGCGCTTGCTGTTTTACCTCCTCCATGGCTCGCGCTCCAGCACCACTAGCAGACTGATAAGTAGAAACTACTACTCGCTCGATCGCCTGTACTTGGTGGAGAGGCCAGATCGCCACTCCTAAAAGAATTGTCGTACAGTTGGGATTAGCGATAATGCCCCGGTGATTGTCCACACTGTCGGGATTGATTTCTGGGACAACCAAAGGCACTTCGGGATTCATGCGAAAAGCACTGGAGTTATCGATAATCGTCGCACCCGACTCGACAATAGTTTTCGCCCAAGCTTTCGAGGTGGCCCCCCCCGCAGAAGCAAGAACTATATCCACGTCCTGAAAAGAGCGCTCGTTTACCGCTTCGATGAGGAGACTTTCGCCCCGAAAATCGAGGGTTTTTCCAGCAGAACGCTCGGAAGCCAGTAATTTTAGACTAGCGAGAGGAAATTGACGACTAGCTAATAACTCTAGTAATTCCGTTCCCACGGCCCCGGTGGCTCCTAAAATAGCGACCCGTACTTTTTGACTCAAATTGTGTGACCTCCTGACGAGTTGGGTGATGATAATGATCCGAAGAAATCGTTACAGTAAAAAATCTTTTTTGTCCACCGAGTTATTCTAAAACTTGGATTGATCGGCTTTTGATCAGCAAAATTTTCTGATTGGGCTTAACTGCCCCAAGGACGGAATAAGTTAAATATACCCCATTGACCGCTAAAATAAAAAGATTGTGACAGCTTGGGGAACAACTGCAGCTATTCCCCTAGAATATCATGAGCGGGACGGATCCACCGCAGGCGTAAACACCGCTCACCCTATTATAAACGTTCCTTGTCGTAAGAGCTAGAAAAATCAATGAAAGTTATTCAGGAAAAGCTTCCTGCCAGTCAGATAGGTTTAGAAATTGAAATTCCCGCCGAAACCACGAAAAACACCCACGAGCAAGTGGTCAAGAATTTAGCGAAGTCGGCCAATATACCCGGTTTTCGCCCCGGCAAGGTTCCCCGTCAGATCCTTCTGCAAAGATTGGGAACTAAGGCGGTAAAAGCGGCGGTAATTGAGGAATTAATTGAAAATTGCCTCGAATCTGCCCTGAAACAGGAGGGTATCGAGTCCCTGGGCAATCCACAGCTATTGTCTAAGTTTGAGGATTTGATCGCTGCCTATGAACCGGGTAAAGCTTTGACTTTTTCAGTTTCCCTGGATGTGGCCCCGACAATTATTCTCGGAGATTACGAAAATCTGAGCGTTACTGCCGAAGAAACCGTTTATGATCCCGAATCCGTGGAAAATTGGTTTAAAGAGCGTCAAGAACAGTTAGCAACATTGGTTCCCGTGGAAGATCGCGGGGCGCAGCTGGGAGATGTGGCGATCGTTGATTATCGGGGCAAATCCGCCGAAACTGGCGAGGATATCCCGGATATTGACGGCGAAGATCTGCGGGTGGATATGGAAGCAGGACGCTTTATCGAGGGTATGGTGGAAGGAATTATCGGCATGAAACCGGAAGAAGTCAAAGAGATGACTTTAACTTTCCCGGAAGATTATCCCAAAGAAGATGTGGCAGCAAAAGCGGTAATCTTTACAATTACGATGAAAGAGTTAAAAGCGAAGGAATTACCAGAGCTTGACGACGATTTTGCCCAAGAAGTCAGCGATCAGGAAACAATCGCCGAATTAAGAGCAAGTTTAGAGAAACGTTTCCAAGAACAAGCGGAGAAGGAAACCAAAGAAAGCATTGATGACGCTTTAACCAAGGAATTAGTCAAGGGTGCGACTTTAGATTTACCGGAGACGCTGATCGAAAAGGAAGTGACGCATATTTTGACCCAAAGCTTCATGCAGTTCCAACAAATGGGGCTAGATGTCAACCAGTTGTTTACAAAAGATAATATTCCCAAAATGCGGGAAAACGCCCGTCCCGATGCGATCGAAAGTCTGAAAGAGACTCTGGTGGTGCAGGAATTGGCTAAAGTCGCGGGCATTGAAGTCAGTCCCGAAGCGGTAGCGGAAAAAATCGCTAATATCATGGCCCAATTGTCCGATCGCGACATAGATATGCAGCGTCTGGAACAGGTGATCACTGAAGAAATGCTGGCGGAAAACACCCTGGAATGGCTGAAAGAAAAAGCTACTATCACCCTTGTCCCCAAAGGTTCCCTAGAGGAAGAAACAAGCGAGGAGGAGGAAACGGAAGAAACCTTCGCATTCACCGAAGTGGAAGTGTTGGCAGCCGAGGAAGAACCGTAAGGAGTTAGCAGTCGTGTTGGGTGTTGGGGTTTTAGGGTTTTGGGGTATTAGTTGAATTCCCCCATTCCCCCATCTCCTGATAACTGATAACCGATTCCTGCCAACCGGGGGAAACTTAGGGCATAATAGATGGACAGAAGTGCTAAAGATGCTTAACATTTGCCAATAAAAGCTCCACAGCCAAGCAAAAACCCTAAGATTGTGATAGCGGAACCGAAAAAATTATGCTCGAATCGAGATCACCTGACTACCCAATTACCAGTAATTGTCGCCCTGCTATCTACGCCAACACGGGGAGAAACTCCCTAGCTAACGTTTTACCCGTGGTAATCGAACAGTCTGGCATGGGTGAACGGGCTTTTGATATCTATTCTCGACTCTTGCGCGAGAGAATTGTCTTTTTGGGAACCCCCGTCGATGATCAGGTCGCTGATTCGATCGTCGCCCAACTCCTCTACTTGGAAGCAGAAGATCCCGAAAAAGATATCCAACTCTATATCAACTCCCCCGGTGGTTCCGTTTATGCCGGACTGGCTATCTACGACACCATGCAACAAATTCGCCCCGACGTGGCGACAATTTGTTTCGGTTTAGCGGCTAGTATGGGAGCATTCCTGCTTTGTGGCGGCGCGGCAGGTAAACGGATGTCCCTACCCAGTAGCCGGATCATGATTCACCAACCCCTCGGCGGTGCCCAAGGTCAAGCTAGTGATATCGCCATCCAAGCCAAAGAGATCCTCTATATTAAACAGAGACTCAATACCATGCTGGCTCACCACACCGGTCAACCCTACGATCGCATCGCCAACGACACCGAACGGGACTTTTTCATGTCGGCCGTCGAAGCCAAAGAATATGGGTTAATCGATCAGGTGATTTCCCGTCCCGAACTGCCCGATCCTACCGTTCCCGTTACTTCCCTGTAAATAATAAACTATGTCTAAATACGACTCCCACCTCAAGTGTTCATTTTGCGGCAAATCCCAGGAACAAGTGCGAAAATTAATCGCCGGGCCGGGGGTCTATATTTGTGACGAGTGTGTGGAACTGTGTAACGAAATTCTCGATGAGGAATTGATGGAACCGCCTAGTCCGGTCGCCCCAGTGGAGGAACGCCCCAACAAACGGCGATCGGGCCAAAACAAAACCACTTGGGAACAAATTCCCAAACCAAGAGAGATTAAAAAATACCTCGATGACTACGTTATTGGTCAAAATGAGGCGAAAAAAGTGCTTTCTGTGGCCGTTTATAACCATTACAAACGCCTCAAAGATATCCAAACCCAAAAAGCCGGTGGCGGCAATCCGGAAGATAGCATCGAACTGCAAAAATCTAATATTCTGTTAATTGGTCCCACAGGATCGGGAAAAACCCTTCTAGCTCAAACTCTGGCCAAAATCCTCGATGTACCTTTTGCTGTCGCCGATGCCACCACTTTAACCGAGGCCGGTTATGTGGGGGAAGATGTGGAAAATATTCTCTTGCGTCTGTTACAAGTGGCAGATTTAGACGTGGAAGAGGCGCAGCGGGGCATTATCTACATCGATGAAATCGATAAAATTGCCCGCAAGAGCGAAAATACCTCGATTACCCGGGATGTGTCCGGAGAAGGGGTACAGCAAGCTTTACTGAAAATGTTAGAGGGAACGATCGCCAATGTTCCCCCCCAAGGCGGCCGCAAACACCCCTATCAGGATTGTATTCAGATCGACACCAGCAATATCCTGTTTATCTGCGGTGGGGCGTTTGTCGGTTTAGATAAGGTGATCGATCAGCGTCTCGGTAAAAAATCCATGGGCTTTATTCAACCGGGAGATGGCCAAGCTAGTAAGGATAAGGTAGCGGCAGGGTTATTAAAACAAATGACTCCCGATGATTTAGTCAAATTTGGCATGATTCCAGAGTTTGTCGGTCGGATTCCCATCCTAGCGGCACTGTCACCCCTGGATGAGGAAGCTTTAATCGCTATCCTGACCCAACCCCGCAACGCTTTGGTGAAACAGTATCAAAAACTGTTGAAGATGGACAATGTACAGTTAGAGTTTAAATCTGATGCCGTCCTAGCGATCGCCCAAGAAGCCTATCGTCGCAAAACCGGGGCCCGGGCCCTGCGGGGTATTGTCGAGGAATTAATGCTCGATGTCATGTACGAATTGCCCTCGCGCAAGGACGTGAAACGATGTTTAATCACCCGCGAAATGGTGGAAAAACGTTCCACGGCAGAGCTATTGGTTCATCCTTCCTCTTTACCCAGTCAAGAATCCGCTTAAGGGGAAAAATCGAGGTTAACCATGCTGAACACCGTTCCTGCGATCATCAAAGAAGGCCGGATCGAACTCCTCGAATCCGTGCCGATTCCAGAGGGTACTAGAGTTCTAGTCACCCTCATCCCGGAGGAGACAAACTCGGATTTCTGGCAAAAAGTCAGCGAAACTGCACTGGCTAAGATTTGGGATAATCTGGAAGACGACATCTATGAACGATTACTCGAAGCTTGAAATCGTTCTCGTTCGTTATCCTTAAGACAATCGGACGACTATCGGACACAGATGCGCGACGTTGGCAAAACTCTTTACGAGGATGGCTAGGTATCTAAGTAGGTGGGTGGAATTAAATATAAGATGAACGTAGGTTGGGTTGAAGCATGAAACCCAACGCCCGCATGGGTTACGCTACCGCTAACCCATCCTACAAATAATTGTACCTCCCTACTTAACTATCATGAAAACTCAAATAATCGATAAAACAGTCACTGTTCGCGGTGTTCCCCACTATTACGAGTGGATTCGGGGGTCAGAATCTGCCCAGAAAAAGCCGGTTATGGTGTTTATTCATGGTTGGGGAGGATCGGGACGCTATTGGCGATCAACCGCTGCGGCAATTTGCGATCGCTTTGATTGTTTATTGTACGATATGCGCGGTTTTGGTCGGTCTAAATTGCCAGAAAAATCTATTGATCTTTCCTACGATTTAGAAGAATATGCCCTTGATTTGGCCTTGTTTTTAGATAGTTTGGAAATTGAAAAAGTCTATCTCAATAGTCACTCTATGGGGGCATCGGTGGCGACTTTTTTTATTACTATGTACCCCGAAAGAGTGGTCAAAGCAATTTTAACCTGTAATGGCATTTTTGAGTATAATAAAGCGGCTTTTGCTGCCTTCCATAAATTCGGTAAGTATGTGGTACAGTTTCGTTATGATTGGTTTTTAAAAGTACCTTTTGCCGATCGATTATTTATGGCGAGATTTTTGCATCGATCGATCCCAAAATCAGAAAGAATTGCTTTTTTAGAAGATTTTTTAGCGGCGGATTATGAGGCAGCCCTAGGCACAATTTATACATCTGTGAGTAAAAAGGCAGTGGAAATTATGCCGGGTAAATTTGCTGAGATTAAGGTACCAACTCTTTTAGTATCAGGGGAAAAAGACATTATTATCCCCGCCAAAATGGGCAAAATGGCGGCGGATTTGAATAATAATATCCAGTATGTGGAGATGGCTAATACTGCTCACTTTCCCATGTTAGAAGATGCCCCTACTTATCTAAAAAAATTGCAAGATTTTTTAGAAATTAATTAGAATGCCAAAAGGTCAGGAAAAACGCCCCAAGGCTACACCAATCAGGATAGTAACCCCGAAAAAGAGACGATACCAGACAAAAACCCAGGTACTCTGTTTTTTGAGATAATCTAATAACCAAGCGATCGAAAGATAGGAAAATATCGCCGAGGAAATTACCCCAATAGCGAGGGGAATTAATTCACTGGTGTTAATCTGGTCGAGAACGCCTTTAAATTCCACTAAACCGGCTAAAGTTATCGCCGGAATCCCCAACAGAAAGGAAAATCGCGCCGCTACGGCCCTTTCTAAACCCATGAATAACCCGGCAGTTAAGGTGGACCCAGAACGAGATACCCCCGGTATTAGGGCTAAAGCTTGGGCTAATCCCATTAAAACCCCGTCTTTTTGTCGCAAAGTCTCAAAACTGCGTTTATGTTTCCCGATTTTTTCGGCCGTACCTAAGAGTAAAGACATGACTATGGAGGCACAGGCGATCGCTGTCATGCTTCTCAGGGGGGAATTATCTAAATCGGGAATGAAAAGTTTCATTAACAAACCGAAGAAAACGATCGGAATTGTGCCTAGGATAATCCCCACGGCCAAACGAAAATCCTGGGAACGATAATCGGAACTAGCCACCGCTTTCACCATTCCTGTGGATATTTGCCTTAAATCCTGCCAAAAATAGGACAATACCGCCGCAATACTGCCCAATTGAATCACTGCCGTATAGGTGACACCGGGATCTCCCCAACCCAAAAAGACGGGAATCACTTTTAGATGAGCGGTACTGCTAATCGGCAAAAATTCTGTCACTCCCTGCACAAATCCCAAAAAAATCGCCTGTAACCAGTTAATTTTTGCCAGAGGTATGGTGCTAGTGGTTGATTGGGCAATGACGGCGGGTGTAATCGCCAAAATCACCGTTATTATCGCTAGTCCTAGCCATTTATAGCTTTTTTTCAGGAAGGAAAACATCATTTTTCAGTAAAAAAAGGGGTTGGGGTGTGGGGAGAAGTGGGAATTATGAATTATCAATTATGAATTATGAATTGGGAGGTGGGGAAGTGGGGAGACCACTTCGTGCGCGTTGCGGGGGGAGACAGGAGACAGTATACAGGAGACAGAAGTAACTGATAACAAGGGACGAATCTAAAACCTTATTTCTAATCTTCTTTTTAGGTGGGAGAATTGCCAGATTCCTTCTTGGAGACTCTTGCCTGTTGCCTTCAGTAACTAATTTAAGTATAAATACTTGTTGACAACTCATAGTCGTTATGAGTACACTTAATTTAGACAAACTCAAAATGAGTACGACTGAGCAATTAGGAGTTGACGATTATGCTACCAAACCGAGAAGGGCAGAGAGTTCCCGATGTCACCTTTCCTGTACGTCAAAATAATCAATGGGTGAACATCACCAGCGAGGAATTATTCAAAGGAAAAACCGTTGTTCTTTTTGCCTTACCCGGGGCATTCACTCCCACCTGTTCCACCTCCCATTTACCCGGATATAACGAATTAGCCCCAGTTTTTCGGGAAAATGGCGTAGATAGTATTGTTTGCTTGTCGGTGAATGATACCTTTGTCATGAACGAGTGGGCAAAAGACCAAGAATGTGATAATATCCTTTTGATTCCCGACGGTAACGGCGAATTTAGCGCAGGAATGGGGATGTTAGTCGATAAAGCTGACTTAGGTTTCGGTAAACGTTCTTGGCGCTATTCGATGCTAGTCAAAGATGGTGTTATCGAGAAAATGTTCATCGAACCAGAAGAACCGGGAGATCCTTTCAAAGTCTCCGATGCAGAAACGATGTTACACTACATCAACCCAGAAGCCAAAAAACCGCCTTTAGTCTCTCTTTTCTCGAAAGTCGGCTGTCCCTACTGCCTCCGGGCTAAGAAAATGTTAGAAGAAAAAGGCCTACAATACGAAGAAATTATCCTCGGACGGGATGCCACCAGTCGTTCTCTGCGGGCCATGAGTGGTAATACCACCACCCCACAAGTCTTCATTAACGGGCAATTAATTGGCGGTTCGGAAGAATTAGCGGCTTATTTAGGAGCATAATTAATCAGCTATCAGCTATCAGCCTCTGATTTTTCAATTAATTAGCCATTTTTCTAGTTATCAACACTATTATCTAGCTGACGGCTGAGGGCGATGTTAATCAATTCTGAAAGGGGATGTGTATAACTTGAGCTTAATTGTAGGATCAAAATCAGTCCCCTCTACACGGACACAAGTGAGAAAATTATCGAGTATTCTGTTAACTGATCAAGGAGAAAGATTATGGTAGCCACTCCAGTCAAAACCAAAACCACGGGACAATACTACGCCACTCGTATCGATTTAGCATTAGATATCCGCAAAGCTGTGGTTGAAATCTTAAGCCAAACCCTTGCCGCTAGTTTAGACCTAAAAACTCAGGTTAAACAGGCCCACTGGAATGTAAAAGGTTTAAATTTCTACCAATTGCACAGCCTATTCGACGAAATGGCCACGGAATTAGAAGGCTATGGGGACATGGTAGCAGAACGGATTACCGCTTTAGGTGGAACCGCTTTGGGAACAGCGCGCATCGCTGCCGCTAACTCGATTCTGCCGGAATATCCGGCTGATATCGTCGATGGTAGTGAACATATCGTTGCTTTAGCCGAACGTTATGCCTTATACGCCGCCCATCTTCGTTCTGCTATTGATACCACTGGCAATCAAGGGGATGCCGACACAGCAGATCTCTATACGGAAATCTCCCGGGACATCGATAAACGTCTCTGGTTCCTAGAAGCGCATCTGATTAAATCGGAAGATGTTATCAGATAAATTTGGGGTGTATTAACTTAGCTTAATACACCTTAAATTCTCGTAATCGGTAAACGTAGCCAATCACTTAACTGTTGTGCCAACCAATCTAATTCCGCTTCGCTAACATCTTCACTGGCAGTGATAACATATTCTCGATGGTTGGCAACGAGAACCAGAGAAGGAGGAATAATATTAACATTTTCTCCCTGCATAGTGACGGTGACATTGCGACGGAGGAGACTATAAATTTCGGAACTAGCAGCATCGGCAGTTAGTTTAAATTTTAGCCCCCAGAGTTTTTGGTAGAGAGAAACTTTTTTGGGGGTAAGTTTTAACTCTAGTTCCCCCTGCCAAAAAGATTTCCATAACTGCCAAGATAAACTAGAGGAGATTAAATTGAGCAGAAAAATTAGGATAATCGGGATTAAAAAAGCGACCAGTTTGAGATCATAAATACCGACTATGGTTAAGAGAATGATCGTAAAGAATAGGGATGGTAAAAACTGTCTTAACTGGGTTTTGAGATTGTTGAAAAACTTTTGTTTGGTTTTACTAGCGATTTTTATTTGCAGGAGATTATCTTTTTTATAAACAGTAACTTCGCTGCCGTAGGGTTTGGTCAGATTGCCAATAGATACTAAGATCAATTGACAACTATATAAGCTGGCTAAAGCTTCTGTCACCGAACGAAAATGAGAGTCTGGGGGGGAGTTTGATAATCTTTTTAACCAATAGATGAAAAAAGCACTTAGATTAGTTTTTTGTTCAAAGTTTTCGGGTATGTAACGATGCTTAATCCCCGTGGCTAAACTAATCAAACTTTTACCTATATCCTGTAAGTCCGTGGTGGGAGAATCGGAATCAAAGGCAAAATCAACTAGATAAAAACGATGGGACTGGGTATCAAAGAGGATATTACTAAGTTTAATATTGCCGTGGTTAATGGGGACATCCTGCTGATGGAGATAGGAGAGAATCTCCAAAAGATATTTGGCAATTTGTTTGAGATCTTGTTCTGCTAACAAATAACTGGAGTTTAGATAGTTTTCTAAAGGCTGCGCTGATAAATAAGGTCGGACAATAGCGATGATTTGTTCTTGGGATGAATCTATCTCAAAGCTATCGAGGTATTTGGGGAGAGATGGGTGGGAGAGTTGTCGCAACAGGGCAATTTTACCAGTTATTTCTCCGATCAACTGACTCCCTTGCCCCCTAGGAACAGAAATAAGTTTAATGATAACTAACTGGGTGGTGTGTCTGTCCCTAGCTAAGATAGTTTTTTTTCCCAGTAACTGTTGGACTTGATAACGACTATGGAGAACTCGATCGAGCATGGGGGAGGATGGAGTAAGGAGTATTTCTAGGATAGCTCACTCTGGAAACTCTAGCCGCCATCTTTAGCATCCTTTTAATATTTTAACCCATATTCCCCACTTCAGTTTGAAGCATAAAAAACTACAGGTCTTTTCAAAGAAAAAAAATCAGAATAAGCCAAAAAAATACTCAACCAATCAGATATTGAGAAGAAATCATCAAATACCAAATATTTTTTCGGCTCAAAGAGTTAAACTAAGTCACAACCAGCAGTCATCGGCAAGAGTTGTTGGTTGGGAGAAGCCGAGAGGCCTTTCCGGATAGTCAAAGCAAGCTATAATTAAATCGGCTCGCTTGTGAGTTTATTCTCTGCTTGGCACGACTGCCAAGGGTAACGACAAGAGTAAACCAGGGGGCTACGATAAACCTAAAATTTTCCCAAAATAGGAGGAACCTCTCATGGTTGAGGCCATCTTACCGGGTACTTACATAACAGTACGAGATGAAGGACTGATTAGCGCTGGTCAGGTTGTTTCAGGAAATATCGGAATTGTTGGAACCGCAGCCAAAGGACCAGTGGATGAGGTACAAATTCTTGGCAGTTTTTCGGAAGCTAAAGCAATTTTCGGGGAAATTGATCCCGCTCGCCAACTAACCTTAATTCAAGCACTAGAGCAGATTTATAACAATGGCGGTAAGACTGTCTATGCAGTTCGTACAGGCACTAACGCCACCAGAGCTGCCTACAAAATCAAAGATAGCACCGACAAAGAGCTGGTGAAACTGGAGGCACAAACTCCAGGAACCTGGGGTAATGACATCAAGATCAAAATCACTAATGCTGACTCGTCTGGTAAGAGCAAGAAAGTCGAGCTAACCTATCAAAATACTAAAGAAACCTATACCATTTCTAAGTCCGGCGACTTGGAACAACAAGTCAATAACCAGACTAAAGGTTCTAATTTAGTGACTGCCACTCTAGCTAAAGACTCTTCCTCCGAGGCTTTACCGAAAAACACCAGCGAAAGTGGTGAGAAATTTGCCGCAGGCTCCGATGGAAAACCAGCTAGTGCCGAGGAATATAAAAATAGTCTGGTACAATTGGAGAATGAACTAATAAACTTGGTTTTGCTGGCTGGACAGGATGACAGGATGTCACCAACCCCGAAATGGTGACAGCACTGCTGGGTCACTTGAACACAACCGCGACAATCAAGCGAGAACGGATCGGCCTTATTGGTAGCGGAACCTCTGATGATGTTGACACGATCGCCAAGTCACTAGCTGAAGAAAAAGCCCAATGCTGAGGTGAAGAGACCGCAAATTAACCTAAAAAGAGATAGAAAGAGATAGAAAGGATGAATAGAAATCTAAGTGAAGAAGAACAAAAGAAGCCGCTTTAAAAAAACGCTGACAAACAGTTAAATCTGCCTAATTCAAACGAAGCAATAAAAGCAAGTTATGGAGCCAACTTTCAATCTCATCTCTTAGAGCAGTACAAAATGTATGTGGAGATGATGGATAGAGTTACTGAAAGAAGAGGAAAGACTAATACCTTCTATTTGTCATTACTATCTGGCTTGGGCTCTTCTGGTTTCTGTACTGGTTGAAAAAATCTTGTTACCTCAATCTAAAGATAAATATATTGTTCTACTAATATTAGCAACTTTGGGAGTTTGTCTCTGTTTTATATGGCGTAGCAATATTGATTCATATAAACAAATTAACTTTCTGAAATTCCAGGTAATTTACGAAATAGAGCCAAATTTACCTTTCCCTTGCTACAAGAGAGAATGGGAAATATTGGAGTAAAATCCGCGCATCCAATATAGACGTTTATCCAAGATTGAGAAGTATGTTCCTTTGATTCTTGCCATTCCATACCTTGGTTTATTTATTTACTCTCTATCCAGCTTACTCAGATGATTCGTTTAAATCAAAAAAGCTAGGATCAAGTTTCAGTCAGATAATTGTGGATGAAGATGATGGTAAATTCGGGAGGATTTCGTCTGGTGTCGTTTGACTCAGGCAAACTAGGTCCAACGGTATGTGTGGTAGGAGGGGTGCATGGAGACGAGACTTGTGGACTCAATGCTATCGAGGTTTTGGAGCGTGAGTTAGCTGTAGGGGGCAGACTTTTACGAGGTCGTTTGCTGACGCTAGTTGCCAATCTGAAAGCCATTCGACTTACAAGACGTTTTGTTGACTTTGATCTCAACAGAGCTTTCGGAAAATCTGACGCTTTTGGACACGAATCTCAATTGGCTAAGGATCTCGCCCCCTATCTGATAGAGATGGACTATATACTAGATTTGCATTCAACCTCTGCTCCAACAAGACCTTTTTGTGCTGGGGCTTTAACAAATCGCCATTTGGAAATGTTCTGGATGACGGGATTAGAGATTTATACTCACGGTTGGGAAGTTCATCGAGGACATACTATGCTTATAGTGGGACTTAGACAAAAAACAAATCGAGAAAAGCCTCAACTCCAATCCCCGCTTGGGATTTACTTCGAGAAGCCCAAAATCGCTGAAACCCAGATAGATCAAGGAAAATCATAAATCGAGGTTAACCCTTTGTACCATAATGGTTTGAGCCTTTTTTGCTGACCGAAAACGCCTAAGTCCCAATAGACGAAGTTAACCGGTTAGGCGGAGTTGGAGTGATCGCCGAATGTGGAAGAACGGGCGCTCGTGAGACGGATAAGATCGCTTATAGCACTGCTATTCACCTCCTTCAAGAACTAAAAATGCTTGCGCCTGTTAAGTTACAGCCTACGGCAAGCCATACAATTGTTAGGATTGAACAGATCATAAGAGCTAATAGTGACAGGGTTTCCTTCACACGCCATTTTGAAAACTTCGATCCAGTCAAGGCGTTTGAGGTAGTGGCTTATGACGATGGAGAACCAGTTACATATCATCTTCCGTTTGCCATTGCTATGCCCACACAAGGTAAACTACAAGTGGGGGATGAGGCTTTTGGAGTAGGCATAATCGAGTAATCTTTCTTTACTTCACTCATCTCTTCAAATTCAAGAATTATTACCTCTACAATGGAGTTTTTTATGGAGATACTAGTCTTTATCTCTTGGTCAGGCGAGTGGGGGAAGCCACTAGCTGAACATCTCGCCGACACAATATTTAAATATTCTCCTCTAAAAAGTTGGATATCATCTCGTGATATACCTCCAGGAGAAAACTGGTATGACGCAACTATGAAAGCTTCGCAGCAAGCCAAAATTGGCGTTGTCTGCTTAACTCCTGGTGCTTCTAAAAGCTCTTGGCTAAACTTTGAGACTGGTTTGCTAGTCGCACGGCTAGAAAAAATTAAGATTATCAATTTTGGTGAAAGATTAATTGAGCCGTTAAAACGCTATCAAGCAATTGAAGCTGCTAACCGTGACGATTGGGTAAAATTGCTACAAGATATGAATTCTGAATGGAACAACAAGATGTGTCAAGCATTGGTAAACGGCTGGTTTCCTGACTGGCAAAAGTTTTTGGCAGAGCGAACACGATCTCCTCATGTTTATTTCCGTGACATAGGTAATATCCTCGGCAGGGTTCATGATGAAGTAGAAACACTAAATTCTCAAAATGCTTATGTCAAGAAAAACCTTTGCTTTCAAAGAGTTATTTATGACTCTTATTCTCAACTTTATGAGCGTTCTAGAAATATAGAATCGACCTTTTCACTTCCAGCATCTCAGTATCCATTATATCTTATTTCTTTACAAAAAAATCTAGAAAATTGTTATGTCAAGGCAATCGCTCTCGTCAACGTCGAAGAACAGTTTTGGTCACAGCCGATGGGACGGGAAATTTTAACAACTTCGTGTTCAGAAAACATTAGAGTGTTTGCATTTTTCTCTGAAAAGGAGTTTGATTACCATCTAGCAACTCTCCGAGAACATTCTAAGAAATACAATGTTTATGCAATAAGTTTGACCAAGCTATCAGATGTCTTGGGAGCTAACAATACTAAAGACTTTTCTATTATTGAGGTATCAGGAAGCAAGCTGCTTGCAGTATATGATGATGACAACACGGAAGAAAAGAATATCTCTTTTATTGCTGATCCAAACATGATTGCCCAGCACGAAGAATTATTTGAGAAATTATTATCCTCAAAAATACCTGTTTTTATACCTCCCCATACTATCCAAGAGAAAGCAGAGACTGATTCCCTAAGAGCGAGGATTTTTAAAGACCTAGTTCCCTATGAAAGAAAACTTATAGAAATGTCTGAATATATTGATGTAATACCCTATGATGAACATGAAGAAAAGCACGCTTATTATCAAGATATGATGTCAAAAATGATCGAAATTTTTTTAGAGCATAGTAGCAACAATTCTTCCCCAATCAGAATATTAGAATTAGGTGCAGGTACAGGCATTTTTACTGTCCGCTTAAATAAAATTACCAATGTAACTGAGATAGTGGCCGTAGAAATTGACTGGCATTGCTATCAAATTCTTAAGGGTAAATTCAGAGAGCAATATAAAAAAGTCAAGACTCTTAATAAAGACAGCCGTACTTACAATCCAGAGGGAGAATTTGATTATATATTTTCCTCGTTTGCAGACCATCATATTAAGACGGCTGACAAAGCAAAATACTTTGATAATATCAAGCAGAATTTGAAGCCTAATGGTCTAATGATTGTAGGAGATGAATTTCTTCGTAAACATGATCCGAATGATAGGGATGATCGAGACTCTGCTTTGAAAGATTACCACAGTCATATTATTGACATTGCTAAAGGACAGGGGGAAATGATTTTGGCAGAACTTGAGAGACAAGCCTTACAATCTGGTCTGGAGGAAAAGGGAGATTTTAAAGTCTCTTGTGAGCAGTATGAAGAATTGCTGAAACAAGCAAAATTTAAATTTAAAAAAGAGAAAATTGGACCTGAAAATATAGATAATATTGGTGGTGTATATGTTTACACTGCATGGCTACCTACTTAGGTTTAATTCATCACCTATCAACCGCCCCAATTCTCTCACCTTTTCTCCCAGCAAATTCTCTAACTCCACCAACTGCCCTCTCAACCCTTCCCCCCTAACCTGAGACTCCAGAAACTCCGCCGTCTCCCCCTGTCCCAAGCGATACCTAATCCTCATTATTTCCTGTTGCTGATTGTAGGTTTTGTAAGGATTCAGGTCATACAAAAAGCAGTCAAACCCATGCTGTGTAAGCATTTAGGCGAATTATGTCCAAATCCTCATTCTCATTAAGAAACGCTGAAAGCCTTAATTTTCGTGCTTATTGAGAATGAAACTGTTAGTTTAGCGAGTTCTGAGATTTTAGAAGCCGCTCTGTGACTCCATTTGAGGCACCTGAATCCTTACATTTCTCTCTATCAACCTACCCTAAAATTTGGCATTTCTAGCTCAATAGAACAACCCGATTGGGAGGAGATTTGGACTATCTGGGAAAGAGCTTTAGAATCTGGTCTAGGATGCCGTGTTAGTAGCGGTTACGGCTTGCCAAAAGACATTAAACCTTCAAAAGAACCTTTATATAAATGTTTTCTGAAAGGGCAAGGAATGGCTCCTAAAAGCCTCGATGGTAAAAGGGAATTTCGACCCAATATTTTTCGAGGAGCAATTTGCGGTCATGCTTTGCGTATTTTTGGCGGTTTAACTGATGCTAAAAATGCCGAAAAATTAGTTAATCAGCTATTTGGAGGAATTGACGGAGAAGCAACCGAAGGTTTACTAGCGGTCGATTTTTGTGTCAACTCTCTACAGTTAGGAACCTTTGCCAAGGGTTACAAGGAACCCACCTACACAGTAACAGGAGAATTGCGCTGGATTCTCACCCAATCTCTCCTCGAAAACCAGCAAGAATACTTAAAAAAATTAATTTGTCTTCTCACTCGTTTTGCCATGTTATTAGGAGGATTTGGTAAATCATGGCGACGAGCAGATCATAGTATTTTCTATGAGGATTATTATTCCAATAAACCCTTAATTGGCTGTCATTGGCAATGGTGGGATAAAAGTTCTTTAATCAACGATAATAAAGTCAGAGATTTAACTCATGTTCATCCCTTTATCAAAGATGTTCGCACTATTGCTAAAGAATGGATGACCTGACAAAATATCCCCATAACTCCCGATAATAGTGCTAAGTGGCGAGAAAGTTGGCATCACAGAAATGTCGAGGTTTGGGGAAGAATTGCCGAAGATAAAGATGATTCCCTAGCCATAACATGGCTTCACAAAGCCTATCAAAAATTGGATATTTTAAGTATCTATAAAACCTCGGTGACAGGAATAGTAACAAAAAATATCAATCAAATTGGTCGTCTTTGGCATCGAATGTATCCCAAAAATAATCATCAATACCTAGAATTTTAACAATTTTTCCTGATGACTCTGATGATTGTGCTTATTTTCTAGGTTTTCTAGACGAGAATAATGGTCAAGAGGGAAAATTTCAAAAACTTTGACCGAAATAATCCCGTTTATAGTTAAGTACCTAAGCAAAATTAATTACACATTAGGATTAGTTGGAAACTAAAAAAGTAAGGCTAATTCATTAATTAGCCTTACTCTTATTCCTTACCTATTAGGTCAAATAGGATTAGTTGGAAACATAAAGTTTTGAGCGGTGCGCTCAGACCAGTCAAATTCCCTTACCTATTAGGTCAAATAGGATTAGTTGGAAACTGAGTTAACTGATACTTCTTAATCGAAGCTTGTCCACCGAGACCTTACCTATTAGGTCAAATAGGATTAGTTGGAAAGCAGAAAAAGGGTTTCTTTTAGAAACCCTTTTTCTAATAAATTGTGTCAAATATATCTTGACAAAAATCGATAAAAATGCTACAACCTAACGGGAATATTCGCTTTAAATTACGAACAGCTTAGTGAAGTAGTAAGTTTTCCTTTGGGGGAGTCAGGAGTTGATCGCCAGTCAAGGAAAAACCCGAAATTCAACCTATTCCCTGGGATCAAAATCCGGCAGCGTCCCCAGCTTGCGAATGGTCACTTTAACATCCATAGATAAATAGTCATCAGCATCACCAAACCAAGAACCAGAAAGAGGTATGATTTGACCGGGATGACGAGCGATCGCCACTCGAATTAAATCAAAGCCGGCGGTAATTTGATTAGTCGGATCATAATTACGCCAACCGGCCCCCGGTAGATAAACCTGTAACCAAGCATGGGTAGCGCCAGAGCCAGTCATCCCCACTTCACCACCGTCGAGGGCAGCATCGTAGAGATAGCCACTGACAAAACGACAGGCTAAACCCAATCTTCGCAAAGCTTCGATCATCAACCAAGCATAATCGCGACAAGTTCCCGACTTTAGCCGCAGGGTTTCTCCGGGGGATTGAGTTCCTTCACTCTCCCGGGCTTGGTAGGTAAAATTATCTTTGATAGCGGCCATCATTCTTTCCATGACATCGAGGGTATCATCTTGGTCCCCCGCTACAAAACTTTTGGCCCAAGCTGCCAGGCTGCCGTCGGCATCCTCGGCGTGGGGACGCATAAACACCACTAAATCTGACCATTCATCGGGGGTGTACTGGATGGGAATTTCGATCGCCCGTTGAGCGAGGGGAAAATCAGCGATCGCTTTTAAGCCAAAATGTTCCGCCCGTAATCGACAGGTAACGATTAATTCTGACGCTGCTTGAGCGAATTCAATCCCTACCACGTTGTTAGATAGAGTATCCATAGTCCAGCGCGTTTTGGCGGCAATATTCGCCTCTACAGAATAACTGATAATTCTTTCACCGTGACCGGTGCTGGGCAAAAAAATCGCCCGATGTTCCCCAAAAGTTACCGGTTTACGATAATGATAGGTGGTGATGTGTTCCAAGTCGTAGATGACACTCATCCTGATTGTCCTTAATAAAGTAGCTGGTTATAATTAAATTGAAGATGGTTCCCCCCTTAATCCCCCCTTGATAAGGGGAGTATCTGACAATTTTTAACACCCACCCACTTAATCACTGATAACTGATAACCGATAACTGATAACTGAAATGACCTCTGACCCGTTCCTCGATCGAGCTTGGAATACCGAAGACCTAGAACAAGCGCTTCGAGGTGTCGGCACTATTCAAGAAGAACTCAACTATAATCAGGCACGCAATTCTCTGGGCAAACTTGTTGAGCGTCTCGATCTTACCTCGATCGAGAAAATTGGTCTAGAAGCGGAGATCGATCGCCTAGTGGCCCTGCTGGAAAAACTCGATCGATCCCTGATTCAAATTGCCGCTTTTGGTCTGGTGGGCCGGGGAAAATCCTCGATTTTAAATGCTCTGGTCGGTCAAGAAATCTTTACAACTGGTCCTCTACACGGAGTTACCCGCACCATTAAAGGGGTAAATTGGCAGTTAAGCAGCGATGATACTTTCCCTCATCTAGCGCGTCTGACCCTGAACGGCCAGGGTAATGCTCAGGTGCAATTGCTTGATACTCCCGGTATTGATGAGGTAGATGGGCAAACGAGGGAAATTCTCGCCTGTCAGGTGGCGCAGCAGGTGGATTTAATCCTTTTTATCATCTCTGGTGATATGACCAAAGTGGAATTTTCCGCCTTGGCCAAGTTGCGGGAAGCGGGAAAACCGATGATTTTGGTCTTTAATAAAATCGATCAGTATCCGGAAGTCGATCGCCTCGCTATCTATGAGAAAATCGCCTCAGAACGGGTGAAAGAATTACTCTCCCCCGATGAGATCGTTATGGTGGCGGCCTCTCCCCTCTTGGCGGAGACGGTTAAAGGGCAGGATGGGCGGCTAAAAACGCAACGATTTCGGGGAAACCCCCAGATAGAAGCCCTGAAACTCAAAATTTTGGAAATTCTAGAGCGAGAGGGTAAATCGCTGGTAGCACTCAATTCTATGCTGTATGCGGACGAGGTAAACGAGCAAATTGTCGCCCGCAAAATGGCTATCCGTGATCGCGGCGCTAATCAATTGATTCAAAAAGCAGTGATGATCAAAGCATCGGCGATCGCTCTCAATCCAGTGACGGTGTTGGATCTGTTGACGGGAGCAGTTATCGATCTAGCCATGATTCTCGCTCTTTCTCGCTTATACGGCATCGATTTAACTCGTCAGGGGGCGATCGCTCTTTTACAAAAAATTGCCCTCAATATGGGGGGTATTAGTGCCAGCGAATTTTTAGCGGTTTTGGGCTTAAGTTCCCTAAAAGGATTACTCGGTCTCTCGATTCCTGCCACTGGCGGCATTTCTCTCTTTCCCTATACTTCGATCGCCCTGACTCAAGCGGGGGTTGCCGGTGTATCCTGTTACACGATCGGCCAAGTGACGAAAACCTATCTCGCTAATGGGGCCACTTGGGGACCCGATGGCCCGAAGGCAGTGGTGGCCAGTATTCTCGATTCCCTCGATGAAACCTCAATTCTCAACCGGATTAAGCGGGAATTAGGCTCAAAATTGGGGGGTGGGGGACTTTTCAGTGATCAGTAAACAGTGAACAGTAAATTGAAAACTCAAATCTGACCACTGATAACTGATCACTGATCACTGACTCGATCAATCCAAGAAATGCTTGCTATGGACGATCGCCGCTATAATAACTACTGACCCTTGAATTTGATAGATCAGACGGTAGGCGTAGGCAGACTTTTCTCGGATGGTTTCATCGCTAAATTCAGCGCATTTTTTCGCTTCTAGGGGACAATTTTCTAAAGAATAGCTTATATCAAGAATTCGGCGCACGACGGCCGCCGCGTAGGACGGGGAATCTCGACTAATATAAGATGCGATCGCATCCACGTCTTCAATTGCTTTGGGCGACCAGACAAGGCGATAATTCACTCGATCAGCCATTTGTTTAAAAGACCCTCAACTTCTTCTTGGGGGATTGTATTCTCCAGAGAGGCAGCGTTCAAACTTTGACGCACCTTCTCCAGAACGTATAAATGATACTGAATATCTTCAATTGAACAATCATCTGGTAATTGATTCAAGAGGGATTCAACTTTTTGTCTAATGCTATTCATACAAGTTTGACCGAAGTTTTTAAGGAAAAGTATAAATTTAAGTTATCTATCAACTATCATCTATCATCGGATAGAAAATTATAGTTACGCATCCTATCCTAAGCCATAGTCCCCAGAAAAGCGAGAAAAAGTTAAAAATAGATCAGGTGATTATCTAGCTTTTGTAACATTGGGGCGGGGATACTGTTAAGAATACTTAATAATTCTCCTATCTGCCCAATCCCCGCAACTTTTAGGGATTATTGACCAATAACCATCTAGCGGCCACAAGACCCCCCCAATCACAGAAATTTTTTGTTACATTAGTTTACAGTTCCCTCAACGCCCCAGTGGGTTATTAATTTTAATGTCTTCTTCGGTTCCTTCGTCGGATTTTATACCCTTAATCGGTCAAGAAACAGAAATCTTTAACTGGGCAAAATCCCATTATCGCAACCATACCTTTGCCAAAGATGAAAGAGTAGCCACGCGCCCCGGGCTATTATACTTTGTGGAATCTGGGGCGATTCGTATTGTTGGTAAGGCACAAGTTAACGTTATTGACCAAAAATCCCCCCGTCAACTACCTATTGCCGATAGTGAGGAAGTATTTCTCGGTTTTGTGGGTGCAGGTCAACCTTTTGAGATTGTTTCTCAATTTACCTTTCAATTACAAGCCCAAGCTCATCTAGACGAGACCGAGTTAGTCTGGTTATACTGGGAAGACCTAGAACAATGGCCGCAATTGCGATCGGCTGTTATGGAAACTTTTCGCCATCAATACCAGCGTAAGTTATTTTGGTTGAGTATTCTCGGTCAAAAACGCTCCCTCGATCGATTAATGGGGTTCTTGGTTCTATTATTGGAAGAATACGGTCAACCCTGTGTAGAAGGCTATTATCTTCCCTATCCCCTAACTCACGCTCAAATTGCCAGCGCCATCGGCACTACCAGAGTCACAGTAACAAGATTAATCGGTAAATTGCGACAACAAAATTCGATCTTTTTTAAGCAGGATAATCTTATCGGATTGCCCAGTTTATTTTTGAGTCAGAATTAATTTTTCTGCTGCTGGTCTTGCTGACTCAAGGTATGAATAAGTAATAGGACGAAATTAACTTCTTGGTTAGGAAAGGCAAAAGGCACTCATGCAAGAGCTAGTTAGATATGTGTAATTAATTGTGTCTAGCTACTTACCAACTGTGCATCCTATCCAAAAGCTAGTTTGGCTCTAGGTTTTAAAAATCCCACACAAGAAGATTCCTATCTCAAATCAGCAACGTCAGAAATCTATTATGACCGCACAAACCCCGCCATCGCTCTCCGTTCTCTATGAGGAAGATTTTGTTCTCTGGACAGAAAAAACCGCCGAACTGTTAAAGCGAAAAGAGTTTGACAGGGTGGACTGGGAAAATCTGATCGAGGAAGTCGAATGGATGGGAAAAAGTGAGCGCCAGGCCGTAGAAAGTTTATTAACTCAACTATTAATCCATCTTCTGAAACTGAGTTATTGGGCAGCGGAAAGAGAACGAAACGCGCGTCATTGGCTAGGAGAGATAGCCACTTTTCGAGTGCAACTGAAAAAAAAGATGAAAACCCCAACTCTGAAAAATCATGCCATCAATTCCTTCGGGGAGGCCTATTCAGACGCAAGACAAACCCTAATTGATGGGAGAATTGTCGATAAAAATACAATTCCCCTAGAGTCTATATTCACTCTCGAACAAGTATTAGACGGGGATTGGTTCCCCATCGATATCGCACCTTTTCTTAGTTAAGACACACATTCCGCACTTCACTAAGTAGCATAGTGGGACTTAAACAAATTTCAAGCCCAAATAAAGCCTAAACTGGCTTTGTAAGCGGCAAACACATCCCGATTCTCGGTCAGCCACTCAAAGAAACGGAAAGACATCGCTGTCCGAAAAGCTTCTAAAGCTTCCACAAAAGTGTTTAAAGGTCGATTCGCCCACCGCCTTTGCAATCCCCCAGTTAACTTATGCCACAGGATAAATGTATAGGCACAAAACACCAAGATAAAATGACGAAGTAAGCTTCGTTTATCCCTGACTTGGTATTCCCTTAACCCTAACCATCCTTTGGCTTCTCGGTAGAATACTTCCACCCAATTTCTTTCGGTGTAAGTCTTGACTATCCACGAAGCTGTTACTGTATCTGCCTCAACTACATTGGTGATGAAATAGTCCACCTCTGTGGCTTTTTCCATTGAACTTGC
>NZ_JACJSW010000152.1:0-52915 GCF_014698375.1 Microcystis flos-aquae FACHB-1344
CGTGAATTCTAGGTTAATCATGTTTTTAATGAGTGCTTTGCTTCTAATTATGACTCTTAAACTATATTATTGTCCTTGAGTAAAAAATGCAAGTTGTAGCCGTGCAAAGTATATCTGATTGCTGACGCTTCCAGAGATAAATTCTCCCGGTTCTAAACTCTCATTTCTTTGGTAAGAGATGGTAATTTTTAACCAGGATGGTAGATAGCGACCCTTACCTAAAACGATTCCCGCTCTCTTTTTCGCTTTTTGAGTTCCCGTGATAAAGTATAATCGCCAAGTACCGACTAAAGCCGCAAAAGTAAGATTTTCTTTAGTTTTTTTAGTGTTTTTTTCTTTTGTTAAGAGAAATTCTAGCAATTGAGAGACAGGGGGGCGATTATTGTCCTCAAGTATTAGGGGTGAGTCGAGATTTCTAACCATGATTTCAGACAGTGCCAAGATATTTTAGCTGAAGCTACCGAACTCGAAAAAGCGAGCGATAAACCGGTTGACCCTTATTATAAGTGGACTTTTCCCTCTCCGTCGGTACGGGGAAAATATTTTCCGCTAACCAGGGGGTTTGATGTTGTCGAACAAAATGGGGATGTGCTTGAAATCTCTCGGTCATTTCCAGGGCGATCGATTCCACATCCGACTGTAAAAAAACCCAGCCCCCAGCTACCATATACTTAGCCAAAGCTATGACTAATTCTGGCTGCACAACCCGACGCTTGCTGTGACGCTGTTTAAACCAAGGATCGGGAAATTGAATCGACACCCAAAATAACTTATCTGCGGGCAAAGATTGCAGTAAAATTTCTGGGGCAACATTCATATTGCCAAAAACAAAAGCGAGATTACTTAATCCTAACCTTTCCCGTTCCTGATTCGCTTCAATTACCAAAGGTTGACGAATTTCAATCCCCAAAAAATTAATTTCTGGCTCTACTTGGGCCATTTGTAACAAAAATTTACCCCGCGCACAACCAATGTCAAGATGAAGAGGTTGCGTCAGATCCTGATAAACTTGATCCCAATCGGGGGGATCGATCGGATGGCGATATTTATGACTTAAGGGATTGACGTGCTGACGAACGCGAACTTTAGCCAAAGATATTTTCTCCTCATTTCTCCTCGATCGATCTAGTTTACCGATATTTAGCCCAATTGCGTGCGATGAATTTCCGTTTCGCCATTCTCAGCGATCCTCATATCGCTTTACCCACAACCATTTTGAACCATTCTAATCGCTTTCATCTGGTGGAAGTGAGTATTCCCGCTTTAAAAATTGTTTTAGACCATCTCATCACCCTTAACCTCGATTTTCTGCTGATTGCTGGCGATTTAACCCAAGATGGTGAACCAGAAAATCATCGTTGGTTAGCCGATTGTTTAGCCACTTTACCCTTCCCCGTCTATGTGGTGCCGGGTAATCATGATGTTTTGAGTTTAACCGCAACAGAAAACCAGATCGGTTTAGCAGATTTTCCCTTTTATTATCAACAATTTGGTTACAGCCATCCCGAACAAATATACTACCAAAAAGAAATTTTACCCGGAGTGCAATTAATCGGTCTTAATTCTAATCAATTTGATGAGCAAGGTAAACAAATTGGCAGTTTAGATGCAGAACAATTGCATTGGTTAAAACAGATTTTACCCGCGCTAAAAAACGATCTAGTGATGGTGATGATCCATCATAACGTTATCGAGCATTTACCCGGACAAAGCAATCATGAATTAGGTAAACGCTATATGTTGGCTAATGCGGTAGAACTGCTCGATATACTACAGGAAAACGGCGTAAAATTGTTGATTACTGGCCATCTCCACGTGCAAGATCTGGCTTTTACTAGAGGTATCTATGAAATTACCACCGGTTCCCTCGTCAGTTATCCCCATCCCTACCGGGTGCTAGAATATTGCGAAAACACGGTTGAATTAGCCATAGAATCCTTTCATCTGCAAAATATACCCGGATGGGAGAATTTACCCGCTATTTCTCGGCAATGGTTAGGCGATCGCTCTTATCCTTTTATGATGCGTTTGTTAACCTGCCATCCCCTCAATCTTCCCATGAGTCTAGCGGAGGAATTAGCCCCGAAATTACGAAATTTTTGGGCAGATGTGGCCAAAGGTGACACAATCTTCGATTTTAGCGATTTTCCGCCCCTAGTACGCCGTTATTTTTACGCTTTCAGTGCCATCGATCCCCTCGGTAATCCTCATTTTATCGACAATCAAGCCGTAATTAGTTTCAAGCATCAGTTCAGTTATCGGCGCTCAAACTTGCTGGTGGAGATGGGAGAATAGCTGCAACAAATAATTAACTATAGCTTATAGTTAAGGTACGCGACCGCTATCTTGGCAGAAAATATTAAAAAAAATCAATGGAAGCAATTAAAAAGGAATTGAAAAAAATCGGTTCTCTTGCCCTGTTTTTTTTCTTGGCTTTCGGTTATATTCTTCTGATCATGAAATTATTTCTGGAAGAGTATTCGATTACTACCTACGTTTTGGGTAAAGCGAGCTTAGGGGCGATCATTGCGGCAAAAACCGTGGCCATTCTCGACGCAGCCATGAAGCTAGAATGGTTAGAAAATCGACCCCGTTACCTTAGCATTCTGTATCGAACCTTTGTTTATACCCTAGCAGCACTGATTCTCGGCTCGATCGAGGGTTTTCTGGAAGCTTATCGGGTAACGCGGGTAATTTCGGAGGCAATGGCTAAATTTTGGCAAAGGGAAAGTTTCTCTCAAATCCTTGCGGTTACTCTCTGTCTCGCAGTGGTTTTTTGTCTCCATAATCTCTGGCAAGAAATCGATCGCTATTGGGGTAAAGGCACATTGAGAAAATTTTTTCTCGGTCGCTCCTAAAGTACAGCAGTTATCTTAATGGTGAGATAGCAAGTTTTCCTTTTGGGATTTTTCCCACTTGCCACACCCCTAAGGGAAAATTTTTGATTTTTGCCGGGAATCTGATATTAACCAAGTTTCTGCGATCGCCCTATCTACCTGCTGTCCGCCCTATCTTTCGCGGGCAACCCCTGCTAGGATAAAATACGGGTGAAAAATTGCTAATCCAAGGAGTACAGACGTGATTGAACCTTTAGTGCTAGGGATTGTCCTAGGCTTAATTCCCATTACCCTAGCGGGTTTGTTCGTTGCCGCCTACTTACAGTACAAACGGGGCAATCAATTCGGCTTAGACTAAATCTATCACGCCAATCCCCCGAATTGAGACAATCTCCCGTCAAGCTAGGCACTAGACGGGAGATTTTCCACAGGACAAATTTGCCGCTTAACAGATTGTGGCTGCCGGCGTTGCCATCCCTGCAAAACTCATCTGTCTTATTGGGAAAGCGATCGCCTAAAACCAAGAGCTACACGGCTGTTAAACTAGGAAAACGAATAACGGTTTCCGTGTATTCGGGAACCCATCCGGCGGTACTGGTGAAGTAACGTACTGCTTTAACTCGTTTACTGGCAGTGAGGTGAAACCAGTGTTCGCTATGGGCGGGAACATTGATATATTCTTGAGGTTGAATAGTTAATTCCCCCTGAGAACCATCGGCAAAGACAAAGCCAAAAACCCCCTCCCCATCAATGATATAACGCACCTCATCGTCGGCGTGGGTGTGACAGCGCTCGAATTTGGCCAGTAAAGTGTCGAGATTGGGAATTTCAGGGTGTAAAACGATTAAATCTCTGGCTTGATAACCCGCTTCTTGTTTAAGTTGCTCAAAATAACCGTCTAAGCTGGTTAAAACTATTTCTTTTTCTTCGTCAGTGAGAGAAGCTTGTTTAAGTAGCTGACGAGTGGCTTCGTTTTCGATCGGCCAATAGTTTAAAGTGACATTTAATTTGGCCAATTCCAGACTAATATCGGCTAACTGGGTATAGGTTGTCCCATTCTCTAAGCGTAGTATCGCCATTGGTTATCATCCTCAAGATTACTTTTTCTATTTTAAAGTTTTCCAGAGAGAAGCCGCTCGATTTTTTGCCCCTCGATCCCTTGCCAGTTCCTAGGATTTTCTGCTCAAAAATGCTATTATATTCTATATATGGGGAATTAGCTCAGTTGGTAGAGCGCTGCGATCGCACCGCAGAGGTCAGGGATTCGAGTTCCCTATTCTCCATTTTCCAGAGATATTAACCGCTTTTCAAGGTTCAAGAAAGATTATGAACCAGTCTCAACTTCCCAAAAAGGCGTTACTTTTATTTCTGGGGAGAATAGCAGAGGATTACTGACAGAAAAGCTAAAAGATTTGACTTGTGGTGGTAATTTTCCTTGAAAAAATGCCATTAATTCCTGATCATTTCTCGGTAAATGACTAAGGATAACTCCATTAGCTGAATTGTCTTGAAGAAAGCGAAAATTGGCTTGAGTTCCATCGAGATAATTAACGTTAATTATCACGGGAGGGATTCTAAAGAGTTGTTTGACTATTTTACCCAACCAAGAATATTCAAATTTAACTTGAACACGAGTAATCCCACTATTACGAGTAGGTAATTCATAGACTTGATCCCAAGTAACATTAGTAGTCTCTCCTAGAGGGGTTGGAATGCAACGACTGACTTTTTGTTTTTCTAGAAGATAAAAGTTGGTTTTGATTGCGGGGACTTGGAAGGGCGAATTTACCGAGTCAAGTTGATAATTACAAACCACATAGGAAAAGGCTTTAGGTTCATCAAAAAAAGGATGTCTGCCATCAATAGCTTGAAAGTGATAAATCAGATAATCTCTGGGAGATTGAGATAAGCTTTGATAATTTAGTTCATCCAGTTTTTCTGTATAAGCAGAATAGGATTGAATAATCGGCCGCGGTTTCCAATTAAGCTGATTGCCCGGAATAAGTGAAAATTCCCAGGGAATTATATCAATAGTTTTGCCTTGCACTTTTTCCAGCACAGAATCGGGTATTTTGGTAGCGGCAGCAATGACTTGTAAATTTTGAGTTGTACTCTTTTCACCTCGCATTTTTAATTCTGTGGGATTAAGCATAGAGGAAATGACAACCCCAATATTATTAGCCACCCTATCGGGACTGAAATTACTCCACTTGCGAGCATTTTCCAATATAGTCCAATTAGGACTAGAGGTGATAATAATACATCCCAAAAAAATTATTCCCCAAGCACAATAAGCAATTTTCTTAAACCGATATTTTTTAATAATTGTTGTATAGAGAGAAGCTAAGAGAATAACCACAAGTGTAAAAACAACAACGTGAGCATCTTGCCTAACGAATCCATGCTTAAATGATAAAAACACAGGAAAAATATAGGCAATAGCCAGACTAATTTTTTGGTCTATAATTGCCAAGAACATTAAAAGCAAACTTAAGGCAAAGCAGAGCAAAGCAATTAGTAAACGCGGGTAATTTCCTACAATACTCATCCCACTGGAATAACCAGAAGAAATTTGCCAAGAATTGCTTAAATATCCCATAAGAGAGGGAAAATTATTTAGATTAATTGTTTGGAGGAGAAGTAACCCATAAAGCCCATAAAATACTAACAGAGGTAACAAGTTAAGTAAGTGATTCTGGTTAAATAGAAGATAGATTTTGCCTTTGATCCCCCCTGCCCCCCTTAATAAGGGCGGTGCCGATAGGCGGGCAGATCTGACGATAAACCAGAGAGTTAAAGCCACTCCTCCAGCAATGCAAAGATTAACTATAATATGAATAAAGGCTCGGTTATAAGAGGCTGGATAGAGAAAAATAAAGGCAATGGAAGGAATGGTTAAAGTTAAGTTAATACCAGCGAGAACATTTTTTATAACTATCGATGGTGACTTCTGAAAATATCCCCGAATAATATTAACGATTATGTAGATAAACAGGCTGCCTGCTAGATAAATTCCTAGAGTTAGTTTCGTGAGTATAGAGAACCCAGTGATTAGGCCAATAGCCATAGCTAAATAATTGATGTACTTTTGAAAAAAGTTATCAAAAGACATGAGTATCAGGAGGATAAATATTATCTGATAATCAACAGTAAAGCCGATACTGTTGTAGGGATTTCCTACTAGGGTAGCAAAAATAATTGACAGCACAAAAACTATTTGATTGCTATAGTCCTTGATAAATAATAATCTGAGAATAACTACTGCTAATAGACAAAGGTGTATCAACCAGCGAAAATAGATAATTTGGGAAAAGTTGTGATTTAAAGATGTGCCATGAACCAGATAGCCTAGGGGTCCATAGGTGAAGATAATATCTTGTCCAAAAATTAACTGTTTATGGGCAGCATCACTAATAGCAAAAGCCCAAGAAGCATCTAAACCAATTTCTAGCCAATCAATAATAGGCAAATTTGCCAGAAAAAAGTAGGCAGTAATGATAATTAGTATTCCTTTGACTAATACAGGTGAATCGAGAGATTTTTTCTGCATAATTGTTCAGTTAAAAAATACCTTTTAATTCCTTTTCATAGGTGTGAATCCAATCAAAAATATCTTGGATTAATTTTCTACCGTCTCGCTGGGGTTGCCATCCAGTTATAGAACTGATTTTGCGGGAATCAGTGATAAAAATTGGCATATCTCCGGTGCGATTTTCGGGAATTGCCTCAATCATTATACTATTGCCCGTGATTTCTTGACATAGTTTTGTAGTTTCATAAAGGGACAAGGAAAAATCTTGCCCACCCCCCACATTAAAAGTCTGCCCTTTGAATTGTTCTAAATTAGCAATCTGAATATCGATTAAATCGAGTAAATCAGCTACATGAAGAAAATCTCTAACCTGTTTCCCTGTACCCCCATAACCGATATATTTTAAGGACTTCTGAAAGTAATGATTAGCTACCCAAAGGGCAAAAACTCCCTGATCAACTTTTCCCATTTGCCAAGGACCAGTTAAAACTCCACAGCGATTAATTAAAGTTCTTAATCCGTAGGCATCCCCATATTCATTAATAATCAATTCCGATGCTAACTTAGTGGAACCGTAGAGAGAACGGGGCAAATCTAAGGGAAATTGTTCCGCGATACCAAAAGCAGAAACCCCAGGTAAATTTTGCTGTTCAGATAACTGAAAACGAGTATCTGTTTCTGTATAGTTTAATTGATTAAGATAGGCGATAGGATAAACTCTGCTGGTGGAGAGAAAAATAAAATCTGCTTGGGTTTGTCTAGCTAATTCTAAACAGTTAATCGTTCCAATTAAGTTGGTTTGCAAAACGTAGCCAGGGGAATTATAACCAGCTAAAACAGAAGGTTCTGCCGAACATTCTAGGATTAAATCCACTGGCAAAGCGGATGCTTCTAAGTCTTCTGCATTTCTGACATCTCCATGAACAAATTCAATTCCCGCTTGTTTGAGACGGGAAATATTTAATTCAGAACCCCGACGCTTTAAGTTATCTAAGGCGATAATTTTCCAGTCGGGATAACGTTGGGCTAATCCTAAACCTAAGGAACTGCCCACAAAACCCGCACCACCAGTAATTAACATTTGTCTAGTCATCAAAAATACTCCTCTAGATAAGTAATTATCTAGCCACTTGATTCTTTTTCTGTTTGCGCTTATAGTCGCCTCTAGAAAGGTGTTTTTCTAACCAGATAGAGAGAACTATAAATAAATAACGACTACCCATTTCCTTGAGTTTTAACTTGGAAACCCCTGGAGTACGATCATGTTATCGGGAGAGTCAGAATTATCTGCCATTGCTACCGCAACCGCATCGCCGCTAAAATTTTCTAATCCACAGCGCACCGCCAAACCAAAACCGTTGGGATAATAGTTATTGATGTAGCGAATCCGAGGATTTTCTTGGTTAATTTTTTGCATAACTGCTTCAGTGTTATCTTGGCTATTGTCATTAACAACTAGGATTTCATAGTCAATTTTATCCTCTTCTAAACGTTCAGACATTATAGGAAATATCTTACACAATCTTGGCCAGATACGCAAGACGGCTGACCACTACTACCGAATCACTACCGGGATTAGCTATTAGTCCCTAACAGGACAGGGAATCGGATGATCGATTTAGGAAGACCTAGTATTTGCTAATCATTAACTAGAGGGCGATCGCATAGTAGACAACAAAATGAGCAAAATTCTCAAACTCATAAATAGCAAGGATTACAGACAAAAGTAACATTTTATGAAGATAGACTTGACAAAATCAACGCAGCCTTAAATTGTCGGGAATGAGTCAATCCCTAGAGCTTTTGCATAAGTCGAGACAAAATAAGATAAAATGGTTCGGCAGTTTAAGATTGAAAGATGACTGACGAACAAGTAAAAACTTTGTCGAGTGTATCCAGACACATTTAAGGATATGGTGACAGTCCTGGCAGGCGAGAATATCGCACCTATTCTTGATTTGCGTGGGATTCAACTTACACAGTGACAGATATTTTGAGAAAGATTTCTGTCATTCCCGTTACTTGGCAAAACTGGGCTACGGAAGTATCCAAACTAAAACTTAAAGAGATGGGAAGTAGATAAATATTTATCGTGCCTTATGCCTGGCTCGAAAAACATTTATCTAGAGGTGATTATCTTCACCAGAAGAATTGATCAGCAATTTGGAGTAAACCCTAGATAATTTAATTATGATATTCTTTCAACTTGTAGTTATCGCAGCAACCGCACTTGCTATCACTTTTTCCCTTGGCTATATAGTCTTGCGTGCAGTTACTAACTTAACAGTCAAGGAATGTCTGGCACTTGCAGGGGCCTGTGGTATGGCTTTACAGGGAGCGATTGCCTTCATCGGCTTTCTACTGGGCCTTTCAGGACGTAATTTCTTTATCCTGACCACCGTGGCTCTATTTACCATAGCTATAGCCTTACTACTGCGGAAGCCAAGGAAGACTGAGCCGACTGGGAATTATTCTTGGCTGTACCTGTTGATTGTGTTTTGGACAACTCTAGTTGGCATACAGTTGTTCGTCCTGATCTATAGTGGTGCTAACTGGTATGGCGACTGGTGGATGCACTACGATCTTGCCCAAGTCTACCTAGGACAACAGGCAACTGATACTATTTATTTTAACCGTTACATCGTCTCATCTCGCACGCCTTTGTTCAATCTTTTTTCGAGCTACTATCTTGGTCTTTTGGGAAATCAATTTAGTATCTATCAATTAAGCTCAATATTGCCAGAAGTTTTTTTATTAGCAATGATTCCGTTGCTATTGCGCCCCTACCAGGTAACAATAGCAGTTATCCTAGTGGCTTTCAATGGTCACATGAATAGCACCAGCATTTATCCTTGGCCGAAGATACTTGCTTCCTTATATGTAATTACCGCCATCTATTTTTATCTCGACCTGAGAAAGAATTCCAGGAGGACTTTGTTCTCTCAATCTGCTGTTGGTTGGGGCTTAAGTTCTGGATTAGCGATGCTTAGTCACCCATCAACCCTTTTTTATGTAGCCGCTATGGTTGCCGACAATATCTGGATAAACCGCCACAATTTTGTTAACGTATTACGGCAATTATTGGTTCCCCTATTGATAGCATTTGTGACGTTACTACCCTGGATATTGTGGGGCATAAGCGAATATGGCTTGCCAGAATTCTTGCGAGCTTTATCTAACACCACAGGCAGCATGAGTACCATCGAAAGAGTGATGAATGCCCTTGGCAATCTGACCAGTACACTTGTGCCTATTCCCCTAGGGAAGGCCTTGATTAGTTTCAATACAAATAACCCAATCATAGGACAGATTGGCAATCCATGGCTGAGGTTTTATTATAATGTTCTGCCCGGTGCCTTGAACATAACCATAACTTGCTTGCTCTTATTCGAAGGAGTTAGACGATATTTCCGGAAAAGTTCTTTGCAGTCTATATTGCCAAATTCACTCTTTTTGTTGGTAATCGTCTTTGGGTTTTTAGGTGGTTGCCTGCTGCAACAGGGCTTTAACACTGGCGGTCTAGTTGGTGAGAGCATGACTCCTATAGTCTTTCTTCTCTTGTTAGTTGCCAGTGAATACTTTTATGATCTAGGTGTTAAGTTTCGCCAACTTTTCTTGCTGATTCTTACAGGCGAGTTCTTGATTTCCCGTGGACTTCACTTAGTTTTTCTGGGAATAGGGCATCCCTTTATTTGGGATGACAATTTGAGTCTAAAAAACGATAAAAACCTTGTCTTTGCCAGAGATATTATCGCAACTCCCTGGCTGGGTTTTCTGATTACTACATTGTCCTTTATACTATTATTAGTAATTGGATTGAAAGCCTGTTCAAGAGAACAACGCACTTCTAATTAGGGCTTGCTGAAAAAGTTTTTCGTGGTGGCAGGGTGTGGGGTTTTACCGATTTTGAGGTGGTCAATTACCCAATTTTCAGGGAAAAAGTACCTGAATTTTCCCCCCAATCACTCCAAGGGTCGGCACTTTTTGATTTCCAAAAGGTCTAAAAGTCTTACCCAACAAGGTTTTTAGATTTATTCAGCAAGCTCTAATTAGGGTTTGCGGCAAAAAGTAGGGGCGAAGCATTCGGATAGAAAATCTCCGGTTTCACCGATAGGTTATTGCCCGAATGCTTCGCCCCTACAGGACGCGGGCCGATGAAGACGCAAGGTTTTGAAGCACGATTCTCTCAAAATATTGCACCTGTTTCACGAGAAAAGCCACAAAACCCTTACCTTGCCTACATTTCACATTTATTCAGCAAGCCCTAATTAACACTTGCCTAGTCATCAATAATACTCCACTAGATAATAATTATCAACCGACTTGATTCTTTTTCTGTTTGCGCTTATAGTCGCCTCGAGAAAGGTGTTTTTCTAACCAGATAGAGAGAACTATAAATAAATAACGGCTACCCATTTCCTTGAGTTTTAACTTGGAAACCCCCGCAGTACGATTGCGCCAAGTAATGGGAATTGTCGTGTAGGAATATCCTCGCACGATCGCTTTTAAGGGCATCTCTACTGTTAAATTAAAATGGTGAGACAGTAGAGGTGAGATTCCTTCGATAACCTCCTTCCGATAGATTTTAAAGGCGTTAGTGGTGTCATTAAATTTTAGCCCAAATAAAACTTGAATGAATAGATTAGCCAAACGATTAACGAATAACTTGTGTATGGGATAATCAATAACTTTTCCTCCCTTGATAAAACGAGAACCAAAAACGCAATCGTAGCCTTCTTGCAGTTTATAATAATAGTCCACCATGTTATCGGGAGAGTCGGAATTATCTGCCATTACTACTGCCACTGCATCCCCGCTAAAATTTTCTAACCCACAGCGCACCGCAAAACCAAAACCATTGGGATAATAGTTATTGATGTAGCGAATCCGAGGATTTTCTTGGTTGATTTTTTGCAGAACTGCTTCGGTGTTATCTTTGCTATTGTCATTAACCACTAGGATTTCATAATCAATTTTATCCTCTTCTAAACGTTCAGATATTAAGTGAGTTGTGCTTTCGATGCAATCTTCTTCGTTGTAAGCAGGGATAATTATTGATAGGGTTTTTACCCCATGGTTATCCCTTGATTGACGTGGGTGAGAGTAACCGTCCATCTGGAAAGCTGGTGCTAATCCTTCGGGATAGTACATTTCTGTCTCATTAGTCTTATTCTTGGGTTTAAAAACTAGGCTATCACTGGCGACATAATTGATACTAGCCCCGATTAAAACCCCAATCATTGTGTTGACTCCGGGGCTAATTCCTAACCAGTTTAAGAAGGGAAATATCAAAAAAACTCGCAGTAAAACTGCTAAACCTGCCGAGAGATGATAGAGAGGAAGTTGTATCAAAATCACATCTCTGATTGTCCAATCTCCCCCAGTCCACACCCAGATTCTGTAGATAAAGAAACTGGCAATTAAAGATATTTCTATCGAAATGACATTAGCAACATTCTTCAGAAATGGGGTATTGAATCCCAAGTCATCAATGAACCAATAAATTAAGAATAAGTTGATTAGAAATGCCACTCCCCCAGCAATGAGAAATCGGAAAATTTTATTGTTGTAGATTTTAGTTAACATAATAGTCTCTTAAATATGCTCTGGTTTAGTTTTTTTAGGTCAACATTGCTACTAATAACATCACTAATGTCCTCTAGTTAACTAATTAACAGAGTTCCTCAATTACTAGCAGTATATTTGGCTAAAAATCACTTTTGTAACGAGGGAAAACTAGCAGATAAAAACTGATCAAAATAATTCTTAATTTGCCCTAAGTCCAACGGCTAACGTTTTGACTAAAAATCTCTTTGAGAATATCCGTTACTGTGTAGGTTAACTGCCAATCAGGATAATGATTTTTAAACTTACTCACATCAGAAATCCACCAGATATGATCACCAATGCGATTAGTCTCCACATACTGCCAGTTTAACTTTTTATCCGCAATTGCTTCACATTCTTGAATAGCTTCTAACATGGAACAATTACTAAAGCGACTACCACCGATATTATAAACTTCTGCTACTCGCGGAGTTTGATAAAAATGATAGAAAGCATTGACGAGATCATAACTATGAATATTATCGCGTACCTGCTTACCCTTATACCCATAAATACTGTATTCTTTGCCAATCATCGTACATTTCATTAAGTAGGATAAAAACCCGTGTAATTGCGTTCCCGAATGACTTGGACCGGTTAAACAACCACCGCGAAAAGAGGCAGTTTTCATCTCAAAATAACGCCCGTATTCCTGTACCAACACATCCGCCGCCACTTTCGAGGCACCGAACAAAGAATGTTTACAAGCATCAATACTCATCAACTCGTCAATACCTTGAGCAAAATAAGGATGATTTTCCGAGATTTCCCAACGTAATTCTTTTTCTACTAAAGGCAATTCATTCGGTCTATCCCCGTAAACTTTATTGGTGGAACAGAAAATAAATACTGCTTGGGGACAGTGTTGACGAGTATTTTCTAATAATACTAAAGTTCCGTTAGCATTGACACTAAAATCCATATAGGGATCCTTAGCTGCCCAATCGTGGGAAGGTTGCGCCGCCGTATGGATAATTAAGGATATATCATGACTATAGGTTTTAAAGATAGCTGAAATCGCTTCATGATCGCGAATATCTACAGCATGGTGAATGTATTTATCACCGTAATCTTGGGATAATTTGGCTCGATTCCACTCCGTCGAAGCGTCTTCGCCAAAAAATACCTGACGCATATTATTATCGATACCGACAACGGTATAACCCCGATCACAAAAAAACCTCACTGATTCGGAACCGATTAAACCAGCAGAACCGGTTACTAGAACGATCGCCATAACTATATCCTGAATTTTTTGCCTAGTTGTTCAGAAATTTCTCAAGTTGAGAAAACTTTCTCCGACTTTACTAGATAGGTTCGCCTTTGTCAATTAAACAGGAGGAGATTCCCTTAACTGCGGCAATTCCCTCAAAAATGATCGTCTTATCCACTAGGGGTGATTTAATGGCCTTTTCTTGCCAGTAATCCCTAATTAAGTCCCCATCTCCCCCTGTTAAAATTATCCTGCTCTCTGGATATAAATTTAACCATTCCAGACTGAATTTTTCTATTCCCGCCAAAATTGTATAAATTATCCCACTTCTTATCCCTTCTGCTGTTTCTTTTGCCCACATCTGCGGTAATCTTTCCGGTAAGGACACCTCTGGTAAGGCTGCCGTCCGTTCCCTTAAACTGGCTAATTGCACCTTTAACCCGGGTAAAATTGCTCCCCCCACTAGCTTTTTATCCCCATCCACTCCCGTAAAAGTTAAGGCTGTTCCCGCATCGATGACTAAACAGGGAAATCCGTATTTTTTTCCCGCACCTAAGACAGCTAAAGCTCGATCGATGCCGAATGTTGGATATAAATCCAGTAAAGGAATATCTTTTAAAGTAATTCTCCGTAAATTGCCATAATTTGCCCACAATTCTTTTTGGCTAGGAACCACGGAGGCGACAATCAATGCACAGTTACATTTATTTGTCAAGAGTTTAGGGAAAATTTGTCGCAAAAATTCATTACTTAGGGGTTCGTTCAGGTGAGGAGTATCGAGACAAGCTAACAGGGTTTGACCGCAAAAATACCCCCAATGTAGCCGAGAATTGCCGATCATCAAACCTATCCAGTCAGTATCTTGCTCAGTCATTTAGTTAGTGGGAAGTGGGAAGTGGGGAGTGGGAAGTGGGGAAGTGGGGTGATGGGGAGAATAAATAAAAATAATCTCCTGACGACCGGCTCCTGACTCCTGACTACTGAGTCCTGTTGATCAAAGTAATTACCGTCACTTCGGGGGGACAAAAAAGACGACCGGGAAAATAGGTTCCTAAGCCTCGATTGACATATAATTGATTTTCCCCGACTCGGTGAAATCCCTCGGACCATTGCCAGTATCGGACTACTCTGCTAAACTGCCGGTGAAGGGGAACCCATTGACCATAGGGTTCGGGCAGCGATCGCCTAAGTTTCTCTAAAACTATCGGTAGGGAACCCATACCCGGGATAGTCACTTGGCCTCCGTGGGTATGACCGGATAACTGCAAATCCACGCGCCAATCCCTTAAAACCATGGCTGTATCGGGATTGTGGGAAAGGACAAGTCTGGGTATATCGGGAGCAATTTGCTCGAGGATTTGCGGTAAAAATTCCCCAGACCAATAATCGGCCAATCCGACAATGGGAAAATTTTCGCCGTAGGGTGTGGCGATTTCATTCCAGAGTACCCGAATTCCCACGCCAGTTAAGGCTGCTCTGACCGTTTCCCTTGCGTGGGGAAGATAACTGTCATGATTTCCTAAACAAGCATAAATACCCCCTTGACTTTCGAGAGCTTTTATGCTATCCACCAGGGTAAAAATTGGCTGGGGACTATAGGTAATAAAGTCTCCCGTCAGGAAGATGAGATCGGGTTTTTCTTGATTAGTAATGGCGATCGCTTCTTGCAGGACAGCTACAGGCAAATGCTGTTCATCGCAGTGCAGATCTGACCACTGCACCAACTTGATCCCTTGCAGATGTGCCGGTAGGCCAGCAATTGCGATCGTTAATCTTTCTACCTGTAAGGATTCTAGCCAAAAGGGTCGCATCGGTGAGCCGTTGTCGGTGAGTAGTTACCGAAAAATTGGGTGTGTCAACAGTCTATCAATTCCCGATGGGGTTGTTGGGGGATGCTTCCGCAAACATCCCTCTTTTGACCATTAGCCTGGAAATTTACTGATAATTCTCTCCATAGCGGCCTCGACGTTGGCACGACTATTAAAAGCCGACAGCCGGAAATAACCCTCTCCGGCGGCCCCAAAGCCGGATCCGGGGGTCCCCACCACATTACAGGTATGTAGCAGTTTATCGAAGAAATCCCAACTCGATAGACCTTGGGGCGTTTTTACCCAAACGTAGGGCGCATTTACGCCACCATGGACTTCTAAACCGGCGGCGGTTAATTTTTCTCGGATAATTGTTGCATTTTGTAAATAAAACTTGACAAGTTCTTGTACTTGTGCTTGTCCTTCCGGGGAATAAACCGCCTCGGCCCCCCGTTGGACAATGTAGGAAACGCCGTTAAATTTGGTCGATTGCCGACGATTCCACAGTTTCCAGAGTTGCACATCACTGCCGTCGGCCGCTTTGGCCGTGAGACTTTGGGGAACCACGGTTAAAGCGCAACGGGTCCCAGTAAAACCGGCATTTTTAGAAAAAGAGCGAAATTCGATCGCACATTGCCGCGCCCCCTCGATTTCGTAGATGGAATGGGGTAAACTGGCATCGGTGATAAAGGCCTCGTAGGCCGCATCAAAAAAGATAATCGATCCGTTGGCCCTAGCATAATTAACCCAAGCTGTCAAGTGTTCTTTGGTAGCCGTGGCCCCGGTGGGATTGTTGGGAAAACAGAGATAGATTAAATCGACTTTTTCCGCCGGAATCTGGGCAGTAAAGTTATTTTCGGCGGTAATTGGCAGATAAATTAAGCCCTCGTATTCGCCGCGGTCGTTGGCCTCTCCCGTGTGTCCGGCCATAACATTAGTATCAACGTAAACGGGATATACTGGGTCGGTCACGGCGATCGAGTTATTATCTCCAAAAATATCGAGAATATTGCCCGTATCGCACTTAGAACCGTCGGAAATAAAGATTTCATCGGCACTTATCTCACAACCGCGAGCCTGAAAATCATGGACGGCGATTTTCTCCCTTAACCAAGCATAACCCTGTTCGGGCCCGTAACCCTTAAAGCTAGAGCGATCGCCCATTTCCTCCACCGCTTTGATCATTGCCTCGCGACAAGCTAGGGGCAAAGGTTCGGTGACATCCCCAATCCCCAGACGGATAATATTAGCATCGGGATTAGCTGCCGCAAAAGCTTGGACTCGTCGGGCAATTTCTGGGAAAAGATAACCCGCTTTTAGTTTTAAGTAATTACTGTTAATGGTTGCCATAATTATTATTCTCGTTTCAGTCGCAACCTTTAATTCTATAATAGTCGGTCGTCGGCCGTCAGTTTCGATCGCCCTCCTTCATGGACTGGGAGTGAGTGTAGGCGGTTGTCTTTCGATATACAATCAGAGAAAAACCTCTTAATAACTGACATTAGTATGGGTGAATCAAAACGTCGTCAATCGGCCCTGGGTGATAAGTATGGACAGGAAGAAAACATCCTGCCTTGGCTACCGATTACTAAAAGTCAAGCATCCCAAGCTTACAAGTTAACCACTAGGGGTGCCTGGATTGGTATAGGAGTTTTAGCTGGGGTTTGGGTAGTTATTCGCTTTGTCGGGCCGGCCTTCGGTTGGTGGAATGTCCAATAACTGGTTAAAGCTGCATCAGTTTGGGGGTTAGGGTTTTAGGGTTTTAGGGTGTTGGGGTTTTAGTTGAAATTCCCCACTTCCCCACTTCCCCACTTCCCCACTTCCCCACTTCCCCCAAAAAATTAATTTTGTTGGTTTGCCAAGATCTGGTCATCGATCGCCCAGTCTATTTCTTGCCGATCGCGACCGGAAGGGAGATAATCATTCTGGAAGGAGTCTGTTAAACCACTGACGAGATCATATTCGGGCTGCCAGTTTAACTCCAGGGTGGCCTTATTAATATCAGCGTAAAAATGTTGAACCCGCAGGGGGAAAGGTTTCTTTTTGCCGAAGTCAAATTTTTTGGGGTTATAGTTAACAATCTCGATTTCCTCGGCATTTTTCCCCATCGCTGCCGCGCAAGCTTTTGCTAAACCGTTAAAAGTTACATAGCGATCGCCAGAAATATTATACACTTGACCGATAGCCTGAGAATTACCCAATACTGCGGCCATGGCCTTGGCCAGATCGACAACGTGACCGAATTGGGTAAAATGTTCCCCATGACCGGGTATAGGAATAGGACGATTACGAACCAAACGGTCAAAAAACCAAGCTTCTAGGTCATTATAGTTCCCCGGTCCGTAGATATAAACCGGACGGATGGAAGTCCAGGGTAAACCCATCTCGCTTAAATAGTTTTCTGTCTCGTGTTTTCCCTTGTGGCGACTTTTGGGATCTAGTTTATCCCCTTCTTTATGGGGCATTTGGTCGGATTTTAGATAAACCCCCGCCGAGCTAACATAGACAAAATGCCCGATTCTTTCCCTAAAAATCTGGACGAGGGGCTGAGTATCACTTAATTCTCTGCCATTATTATCGAAAATTGCCTCAAAACTTTCATTTTTAAGCTTTTCTTTCAGTTGCGCTGGGTCAGTGCGATCGCCGTGAATCTGTCGTACTCCAGCAACCGGAGCGGGTTTATTGCCACGATTGAATAATACTACTTCATGACCCTGTTCTACTAACACTTTAGTCAAAGAAACACCGATAAATCGGGTTCCACCCATAATTAAAATTTTCATAGTCGCCATTGTCAATATCAAGGTTATATTATCCCTCGATCGGTGCAGTTTGTGGCTTGTTAGTTGTTGGGTTTTGGGGGTATCCCTTAACTATAATACTAAATCGGTTGAGGAGAGGCACTCTTGGGATAGGGAGAATAAATAATCAGTCTTTGATAACCGGATTTAGTCTGAATTGCCGAAGTTTCGGTAAAATAAAGGTAATTAGTCAACAGAGCAGCTCAAAATTATGACTTTAGCCAAGGTAAAAAATCTTTATGATCAAGATTTTGCTTTGTGGATAGAAGCAACCGTCAAACAATTAAAATCTGGGGATTTATCTCAGGTTGATTTAGAGAATTTGATCGAGGAGGTGGAATCTTTGGGAAGACGAGACAAAAGGGAACTTAAAAACCGTTTAATTACATTATTTGAACACGGTTTAAAACGGCGTTATCTTCCTTTTTCCGACTGTTATCGAGGTTGGGAAGTAACAATTAAACGCTGTCAATCGAAGTTAAAAGATATCCTGAAAGATTCTCCTAGTTTATGCAGTTTTTTAACCGATATTTATGATGATTGTTATCAGGAAGCGGTGGAGAATATGCGAATTGAATATGATGCTAGTTTTCCCGATTTTTGTCCCTTTCCTAAGGATATTGATGGCTTATTAAATCATAAGTTTTGGGAAGATGAAAAATAGGTCAAACTCTAATCTTTGGGGGGAATTGCCATCACTTGATTATCATTAATCACAACCAATTTACCGCCCAATTTTTCGATATTTTCCTTAGCTAACCTGCGGGTTTCTTCGTCTTGGCTATTTATCCAGACTAACATCCAAGCACCGACTCTAGGAGCGCGACTATCGGGATTAGTTTCTAAAAATTTCACCGTTCCCCTAGCGGATTTTTCGATAAATTTATTACCGGCAATTTTTGCCCAATCGGCGGCCATTTGATTAGATTTTTTCGCCGCAGGAATATCACCTAAAAATAATAGTTCATCCACTCCTTTATATAACCAAAGAAAATAGGCATCGGTGACATCAGGAGTGATTTTTGATAAACCTTTATTCATAATCTCAACGGTTCTTTCGGGTTTACCAGCATTCAGGGAAGAAGCGACAGACATCATCAAATAGGCGCGGACAAATTTGGGGTCATTTTTGGTGACAATTTCCATAAAATCGGGACTTAAACCGTAACCAGTTTCCCTACGAGCATCCACATCGCCATAGTATTGTATAAACTGCAACATTGACCAATTGGCTAACATATTGTCAAAGCCAAAGGAAGGTATATTTTTTAATAACTGAACCTGAGCATTTTCTAGGCGAGACTCTTGACGATAATTTCTATCTAATAACTTTTCTTTGGTCAAGGTTTTCACCTTTTCCTGTTGCATTTCCACAATAGCCATGATTAGTCCACCGATGACGGCGACTAAACCAAGAGTTTTAAGTAAGGATAGATTGAGATATTTTTTTGCACCTACCATAGCTTTAAATAAAAGTCAATAATCAGTGTAGGGTTAATTCATGAATTAACCCTACCATCGCGGTTAATTCATGAATTAACCCTACGATGAATTAACCCTACGATGAATTAACCCTACGATGAATTAACCCTACGATGAATTAACCCTACGATGAATTAACCCTACGATGAATTAACCGACAAATCACGCCCTTCATAATTATAACCATTTACTTATCAACAAAAATAAAAGATTTTTGGGGTTATTTTAATTAATTTCAATGCCATCAACACAGCTAAGAACACCGGCGGAATTACTGGTAGAAACATTATCTTCCAAAGGAGTTTCATCCTCGCAAACAATACCAGTATAGGCCCTGGCTGCCGTTTGTCCGGCCGCTCCGGCATAATTTTTAATATCGTTATCAAATGGAGCCAAAGCATTCGCTCGATAGGCGGCTCCAAAAGCATTGGGAGGTCCTACTTCGCTGATATTATAGAATTTTAGGGAAATACTGGCAGCTTCCAGAGCTAGTTCAGATAAAGTAGCAAAAGTCCCTTTTTCATAACGATAACCCTGTTGGGCGCGATTGATTAATCCCAGTGCTGCGCGAGCTTCTGCTTGCCTACCTTTGGCGATTTGTCCTAAGAGACTCGGTAAACTGATGGCAGCGAGAACCCCCAATAAAATCACCACTATCAACAATTCTATTAAAGTAAAACCCCTCGCTTTTTTTCCCTGTGATTTGATTGCTGAAAAAAGAAGGTATTTCATAGTTAGGCACTGGCAATATTGACTATATTTTGGGTGTTGGGGTGTTGGGGTGGTCACTGCGTGCGCGTTGCGGGGGGTGTTGGGGTGTTGGGGTGTTCGGGTGTTGGGGTTTTAGTTGAAATTCCCCCACTTCCCCACTTCCCCACTTCCCCACTTCCCCACTTCCCCACTTCCCCACTTCCCCACTTCCCCACTTCCCCACTTCCCCACTTCCCGAAAAAAATCAAAAGCGCAAGGTTTCCGAGAGAACATTTCCCTGCCACCTTCCGCTAGAGTATGATTAAAGCTGAGTTGTGAAATTGCGATTGTCAGAGAAGTATGTAAGGGCAACCCCCATACTTTTCTAGACGGCGATTACTGGATGAGACGAGCACCGTTAACACAAGCTGCGGTTGCAGTACCAGGACCAACAGTTAAAAGACCAGGGGCAGCAGACGGGTTACTGGTTTGTTCACAGATAACGGCAGTGTAAGCACCAGAGGTGGTTTGACCAACGGCAGAACCATAATCTAAGATATCGTTGGTGTAGGTACTGTTTGCTGTAGCAATATGAGCGGCACCCAATGCGCTTCTGTTTCCAGCCGCTTGGTCAGTAAAGGTTCCATAATAGGTAGAAGTGGCGGTGACAGGCAAGTTAGAAACTTCGGTAAAGGTGGCGTTTTCCAAGCGGTTAGCTTGCTGGGCGCGGTTAACGGTACCGAGGTTGTTGCGAGCTTCCGCTTGTCTGCCTTTAGCTACCTGACCGAGGAGGTTGGGGAGAGCGATGGCGGCGAGTACACCGATGATGATAACGACAACTAGGAGTTCGATAAGGGTGAAACCTTTGTTACGGTTCTTTTTGTTGAGAGCTTGGATGAGTTTGAATTTGAAGGTGGAGTTCATGGGTATATCCTTGTGTTAGGTGTTTTTTGTCCTCTATAAACAATCTACCCACCTGTTTCAGAAAACCTATCACTCTTGGAAAAATTTTTTTTGGGGAAGTGGGGTGGTGGGGAAGTGGGGTGGTGGGGAAGTGGGGTGGTGGGGAAGTGGGGTGGTGGGGAAGTGGGGGAATGGGGATTTTCCTGAATTTAGGTTTGACAAGAGGTATATATAAGGGAAAGTGAGAATCATCAGTCAGGAAAGGGGAATTATGGTGCAAAAACCGAAGAAATTGCTGAACACCCATGAAGACCTAGAAGTTTATCAAATCGCCTTTAATCTGGCTATGGAAATCTTTGAACTGTCTAAAAAGTTTCCCGGGTCGGAAAAATATTCATTAATTGACCAAATTCGACGTTCTTCTCGTTCTGTCTGTGCTAATTTAGCAGAGGCATGGCGTAGAAGACGATATAAGGGTTCATTTTTGCTGAGATTAAATGATGCGGAAGCAGAAGCAGCAGAAAGCCAAGTATGGTTAAAATTTGCTGTTAAATGCCAATATTTAGATATTGAGACTGGTAGAAAACTTTATGGTCAGTATAATAAGGTTTTAGGACTGATTGTCATCATGACTAATAATGCCGATAAATGGCTGCTGAACACCCCAAAATCCCCAAAACCCTAATTCCCCAAAACCCTAATTCTCCATTTCAGGTTAGGTTTAAGTATCGGGGGTAACTTCTAGGGATTGGGGAAAAAACCGAAAAGTTTAGCGGCACCTCCCAAGACAGCAACCACCAAAGCTATCAAAATCCCCCGGTTGGTAAATTCCTGATAACCAACCCGTACCGTTAATCCCTCGATTTTCTCGTCTAATACTTTAATATCGCCTTTTAACTCTCCCTTGAGTCCGGCCTGTCCGATTTCTACTTTGGTTAGCCGGTCCTCTACCTTGTCAAATCTCTCATTCATCCGTTTTTCCAGAGAGTCGATTTTACTCTCAATTCTGGTTAGGACAGCTTCTAGGGAATAAGTTACAGTTTCGTTAGACATTTTGCTATACTCCTAAAGTTATCAATAGTTTTCGGGGTGTGAGACTGGAGAATTTTAGGGATTGTTACCGAGGAAAAGAATTCTAATCGCAACGGTGATAATTGCACCGATAGCGGCACTCATGGCACCGATAAGGATAGGGACAATCAGACCTCGAAAACCCTGTAGGTCAGAAATAGTCTTAACTAGAGTGTATTGCTCATTTTCTACTTTTTCTAGTCTTTTATCCATCCCTTCGACTTTCTCAGTTAGTTTAGCTTGTCCTACCTTTAAATCATTTACATCTCTTTGCAAAGTATCGATTTTCTGATTGACATCTTTTTGCAAGGTGTCCATTTTCTGGTTGACTTCCTTGATGCTGTCTTTAATTTCCTTAAGGACCGATTCTAGGGAATAGGTGACGGTTTCGTTAGACATTTGCTAAACTCCTAAAGTTATCAATAGTTTTCGGGGTGTGAGACTGGAGAATTTTAGGGATTGTTACCGAGGAAAAGAATTCTGATAGCAACGGTGATAATTGCACCGATAGCGGCACTCATGGCACCGATAAGGATAGGGACAATCAGACCTCGAAAACCCTGTAGGTCAGAAATAGCCTTAACTAGAGTGTATTGCTCATTTTCTACTTTTTCTAGTCTTTTATCCATCCCTTCGACTTTCTCAGTTAGTTTAGCTTGTCCTACCTTTAAATCATTTACATCTTCTTGCAAGGTATCGATTTTCTGATTGACATCTTTTTGCAAGGTGTCCATTTTCTGATTGACATCTTTTTGCAAGGTGTCCATTTTCTGGTTGACTTCCTTGATGCTGTCTTTAATTTCCTTAAGGACCGATTCTAGGGAATAGGTGACGGTTTCGTTAGACATTTGCTATACTCCTTAGATTTTCGGGTTTTTGAGCGGCCATTTATTATGATCATAAAGCTCGTAGCCTTGCCTAGGAGTCAGTTCTAGGGATTGGGGAAAAAACCAAAAAGTTTAGCAGCACCTCCCAAGACAGCGACCACCAAAGCTATCAGAATCCCCCGGTTGGTAAATTCCTGATAACGAACCCGTACCGTTAATCCCTCGACTTTCTCATCTAATACTTTAATCTTCTTGACAGGCTTCTTGGACAAGATGGACAACAATTGTCGGCTCGGCGGCGGAAGCCAGTAACATGGTAATAAGACTGCCTATTTCACCCTCTGCTCCCACCGCTAGGAGCTCCCCAACAAGTGCAGAGGTCAGAGGACATTGCTGCTCAACAAGAGCGATGGGAAGTTTCTCCCAAGGGTCAATTCCTTGGCGTTCTGCTGCCAGAATTCTCTTGAAGACCTCTTGAAGAGTCGTCTGGTCCTGAAGCGAAGGCATGAGTCGTACTACGGCGAGAGCGCAAACAGGTTTTTTGAGTGCCTCTAGCAACGCATAAGCAGCGTTGAAGGAACGAGTCTGGTGGTTTAATTCTCTTAAGGCTTCTATCATCAGCGTTCTAAACAACTCTTCATCACATCGTTGAGCGACCAGTTCTTGGACCGCCCGCGCCCGTGCTAGGTTTTTTGAGGTGAACCAATCAGGGCATGAAGCCAGAAGCACTCGTACATCCTCAAAATCAAGGATTCGTGGCGGCTTGAAGTAAGCGAGCAGCTCAGTTCGCAACAGTTCATCAGTAGCCGATGAGTAAACCCGCTCTCGCACAATCTCGACCAGTTGTTGTTGAATGCCCTCATCAGCGATCGCTAGAAGCTGAAGGTAGGCTTTGAGAGCAGCCGAATAATCGCCCTGTTTAAGCTGGTGCAAGAGGCGCTCATAGCGATCTTGTTCTTTCTCGACCGGGTTTCCACTGCCCAAGGCATTGAGGTACACTTCCCTGTCCGAGTCAGTTTCAGCAAATCCCGCCAGCCGCTCAAAAATTCTTCGAGAAAAACTTTCCATGATTAACTCTTTTTGCGCTCGTCTTCAAACCTCAAACTCAGTGAACTGATAACTGATAACTGATAACTGATTAAAGTACCATTTCTCTGGTGGCTTCTGCATCTATGGGTTTAATCAGATACAATCGCAATAGATCCCCGACGATACCTAACTGTAAGGGTAGCTTACCCATTGTTTTTAGCCATTGGGGAGCGCTACTTTCATCGATCGCTTTTAATTGTAAATTACGTTCGGCACAACGGTTTAAACGGGGGAAAAATTGGGGATGGTCCACATTTAAAATGGTGGGAAAAGCGCGAGCGGAGGTATTATTAGTCTGACGAATTACCTCTTGATCAAAAGCGATCGCATCCATTCCTAAAGCATCATAAAAGTCTGAGCGTTCCCGTACAGTTAAACTATGGGTAGCAAAGACGGAAAGCAGGAAAAAACGACTCCATAATCTCGATCGCCAATTATTCCACAATTCCGGTTGAGAGCGCAGTAAGGTTTTAAAGATATCTCCGTGGCGATTTTCATCCTGACACCAACTCTCGAAGTAATTAAAAAGAGGATTAAATTTATACTGGGGATGTTCTTCTAAATGACGATAAATGAGGATATACCGCCAATAACCGATTTTTTCGGAGAGATAGACCGTATATAATACCCATTCAAGGGGGAAAAAGGTGTAGGTACGGGTTTTGGTAATTTTGGCTAGATCGAGGGAAATATTAAAGTCAGCCATGGCTTTATTGAGAAATCCTGCATGGCGCGCCTCATCTCTAGCCATAAGATGAAATATCTCCCCTAACAAGGGATTACGGCTTTTTAGTTGTCGTGACAGTTCCTTAAATAACAAAAAGCCGGAAAATTCGGAGATACAGGAGCGTTCCAGGTAATCTATAAAAGCATTTCTGGTTTTTTCATCGAGATTGTCTTGATAGTTCTCAAATCCTTGCTGACGTTCAAAGTGATGCCGGTTGTAATCGGTCCGCATCTCCTCTAACATCGCTTTGATTTCGGTTTCTTGCAAAGAAAGGTCAAAATTAGCGGCGGCCTCAAAATCGGTGGTATAGAAACGAGGAGTGAGGATAGTTTCGCGCAGAACAGCTTTTTTCTGGGAGGGGGGTTCAACGGTAGTGACCATGATGGAAATTACTTGACTACATAGCTATATAGGATTTTAAACATAAATAGGTAAGCCAATGATAATTATTAAGTTTTATCAATAGTTATCAATAGTTTTCATGGTCTGAGACTTGAGGATTTTAGGGATTGCCGCTCAAAGATTGGGTACTATCCAAGCAAGTACCTAAAACTAGAAAAGGGATGAAGTGGCAGTTTTTTGCGATGCTTAAAATGTGACTGCGATAATTAAACCGGAGACTAATAAGCCAAAACCGCTAACCAAAGGCCAAAAACGGGGATAAAACCGAATATTTCCGCCAGAGTGAGTTATTTGACTCCATTCCAGACGAGGAGATAAATCGCGACGAAACCAACCGAGAACTTGTACATATGTATTATTTGTTGTTGCCATGGGGGAGTTAGTAGTCCTGATTTTATGCCAAAAACCAAAACGATAGTTAGGAGCGAGGGGAATTATGCCGGTGCTATCTTTAAGAAAGAAATTCTTTCCTTGAGCAATTAACTCACCGCGGAGTCGGACGGGGATAGCTGGGAGGGGATGACTGTAAGGATTATCAGTTAAAGAAAAAATATCGCTGAAACTAGCATTGTTGAGACGAGGATAACTGGCTAATCGATTGATAATTATACCCAAACCCCCACCGACTAAAATTAGGGCCAATGCACCCCAAGAGCTAAATTTCAGCCAAAGAAAACCAGCTATGACAACCCCAATAATAAAGCCTAGTCCCGAAGCATAATATAAACACAGTCGTAGAAAAAAGTTTTGATAGAGTTTCTTGGAATCTAATTCCATTTCTTGGCGTAATAATTTCCCCAGACTAAATTCTATATCTAGATCCATCTGTCGGGCATAGTTAGTTAAAGCGCGAATCCTTTCACCAGTCAGGGGATGATTAGATTGCAACTCTAACCATTTGGCCCAAGGGTTATATATATCCCAGAGAAAACTCTGTCCGATCCGGCGAGACTCCAATGCGATACCATAAACGTTACCGGCAATGATCGCATCCTGCTCCAGGGCAATATTTAATACATTTGTACTGAATGACAGGGGACTAAACTGGGCAGTTTCTTGGACTAAACCAAAGGCAATTTTTACTAAAGCGCGGGCCAAAGCATTGGGATTACCAGTAACTTGGGCAGCAAAATGATCGGCGAAGTATTCTCTAGTACGAGACAGATAAAGACAGCAAAAAACAATAATTGGCCTAAAAATAGTGATAATTGATGAGAGAAGGCCTAGAAAAACTGTGTCTTGAAAATTATTACCTTGATTTTGAGCAAAAGAATCGAGATAACAGCTTAAATGGTCGAAACTAGCACAGATAGTCATCAGGGCAAAGTCTCCCTGCCAAATATGCCCTAATTCATGAGCATATACCGTCGCTACTTCCTCATCGTCGAGATAGGTAAATAAACCTCTGCTAACTACTAAGCGAGCATTACCCCGTCGAGAGCCATAGGTAAAAGCGAGGGGCTGTCCGTCTTCGATAATGCCTAGTTTTGGCGGTTTTAACCCTTTTTCTCGGCATACACGCCCAATTACCGCCGCCGATTCCGGGCTATACCGTTTAATTTCCGCTAAGGACACCCAACGCACTCGATAAAGACGTTTTTGTGTCCAATCAATTAGATTCGGGGCGATAAAAAGGATGAGTCCGCCTAAGAAACCGGTCAAGAGCAAGGCAATAATTACACCCGTCCCCGCAGGGATGAGCAGCAAACGGGTAATTACCAAAAAAAGACCAAATAATATAGCATAAAAAGCCGTAATTGTCAATATTCTAGCAAAAATAAGTCTATTTTCGGGGATAGTCCGGGATAACCGGACACTTACCCGTGCTGCTCGTGCTGCCTTGGGCAGCGATCGAAATTTGACCCCATTAGTGGCAATACCGATGGTTTTTTGTTCAGCACTAAAGATTGTCAGTAATCGTTTGGCCCACTGACTAACTTCCTGATCAAGATGATTTTCTAATTCCAGAGCTAAGGCGATCGCTTGTTGCCGTTGATTATTGCTGCGATAGGCCCGAACAAGAGCCATTTTAGCTTGAATATATAAGGGAGAATGAAAATTAGCTGACTGTTGGCAATATTCTTCCAGTAATTCTACAGCCCTTGCGTAATCCTTTAGCTGCAGACATTTTAATCCTTCTTCCAGTGACATAGATATCCCTTAGCTGTTTATCTATCTTTAGAGATACCCAGAATCGTAGCAAAGATTAAAGGAGTTGGGGAAGTGGGGGTGTGGGGTGTGGGGGATTTTTCAGTGAGCAGTAAACAGTAATCAGTGAACTTAAAACTCTGATCAGGACCTAAGCAAAATTAATTATACATTTCGATCAAGCTTTTGCCTCTTGCCTCTTGCCTATCTTCACTAGGAAATTTATTTTGCATGACTACTTAACTGATAACTGATAACTTACCCACTGATAACTGATTAAAGTACCATTTCTCTGGTGGCTTCTGCATCTATGGGTTTAATCAGATACAATCGCAATAGATTCCCGACGATACCTAGCTGTAAGGGTAACTTACGCAATGTTTTTAGCCATTGGGGAGCGCTACTTTCATCGATCGCTTTTAATTGTAAATTACGTTCGGCACAACGGTTTAAACGGGGGAAAAATTGGGGATGGTCCACATTTAAAATAGTTGGAAAAGCGCGAGCGGAGGTATTATTAGTCTGACGAATTACCTCTTGATCAAAAGCGATCGCATCCATTCCTAAAGCATCATAAAAGTCTGAGCGTTCCCGTACAGTTAAACTATGGGTAGCAAAGACGGAAAGCAGGAAAAAACGACTCCATAATCTCGATCGCCAATTATTCCACAATTCCGGTTGAGAGCGCAGTAAGGTTTTAAAGATATCTCCGTGGCGATTTTCATCCTGACACCAACTCTCGAAGTAATTAAAAAGAGGATTAAATTTATACTGGGGATGTTCTTCTAAATGACGATAAATGAGGATATACCGCCAATAACCGATTTTTTCGGAGAGATAGACCGTATATAATACCCATTCAAGGGGGAAAAAGTGTAGGTACGGGTTTTGGTAATTTTGGCTAGATCGAGGGAAATATTAAAGTCAGCCATGGCTTTATTGAGAAATCCTGCATGGCGCGCCTCATCTCTAGCCATAAGATGAAATATCTCCCCTAACAAGGGATTACGGCTTTTTAGTTGTCGTGACAGTTCCTTAAATAACAAAAAGCCGGAAAATTCGGAGATACAGGAGCGTTCCAGGTAATCTATAAAAGCATTTCTGGTTTTTTCATCGAGATTGTCTTGATAGTTCTCAAATCCTTGCTGACGTTCAAAGTGATGCCGGTTATAATCGGTACGCATCTCCTCTAACATCGCTTTGATTTCGGTTTCTTGCTCAGAAAGGTCAAAATTAGCGGCAGCCTCAAAATCGGTGGTATAGAAACGAGGAGTGAGGATAGTTTCGCGCAGAACAGCTTTTTTCTGGGAGGGGGGTTCGACGGTAGTTACCATGATGGAAATTACTTGACTACATAGCTATATAGGATTTTAAACATAAATAGGTAAGCCAATGATAATTATTAAGTTTTATCAATATTTTGGGCAGTAGTGAGGGAGGGAATCGGACAAGGGAGCGAGCCGATTAGGGAAATAGGGAGTAGAATAGAAAGGTTGTGAGTCTATAACTATCGTTAAAATACTATGGCTTGTCCCAAGAAGAAAACCTCAAATGCCAAGCGCGACCAACGGAGAGCGCACTGGAGAAAGCAAGCGGCTCGGGAAGCGCAAAAAGCCTTATCTTTGGGTAAATCTGTCCTTTCTGGTCGTTCTAACAGCTTTGTCTATCCCACTAAAGAGGAAGAAGAAGGGGAAGACGAGGAATAACTTGATAGTGGGGAGTGAGGTAGAGAAAACCTTTTCGCTCCCTAATATTTTAAGATTTGTTTAGGGTTTTCGTTGTGAGTCTCAACTAATGTTAGGCAAATTCTTTAAAAAACCAGAATCTCCCGATCAAGACCGAGTTCCCCCGGTCCAATATCTCGCTAGTGGTTTTCCTGTGCTTACCTACGGGGATACTCCCCAAATCAAGACCGAGGAATGGTTATTCAAGGTTTGGGGAAAGGTGGCCACGACTAAAACTTTTAACTGGTCGGATTTTATGGCCCTACCGCAGTGGGAATTTACCAAGGATTTTCACTGTGTCACCCGTTGGTCAAAATTAGATGTGACTTGGACGGGAATTAAGGTATCGGATTTGATGACCTTAATTGACCTGCTGCCAGAAGCTACCCACGTCATCGAAAATTTTGGGTCTGAAACCCCGCCGTTTTAGGTTGGCTTTGCTGTTAAATCTTAGCGCATTTACAAAATATGTGTTAGAATGTGAGGTATGGAAAAAGCCTATTCTTACCGATTTTACCCCACACCAAAACAAGAGTCGCTATTGCGGCGCACTTTGGGCTGTGTAAGATTAGTTTACAACAAAGCTCTCCACGAACGAACACAAGCTTGGTACGAAAAGCAAGAAAGAGTAGGCTACGCTCAAACTTCTTCAATGTTGACCGATTGGAAAAAGCAAGAAGAATTAGACTTTCTCAATGAGGTAAGCTGTGTACCCTTACAACAAGGGTTAAGACATTTACAAACAGCTTTTACTAATTTCTTTGCTGGTCGTACTAAGTATCCTAACTTTAAGAAAAAACATCAGGGAGGAAGTGCCGAATTTACCAAATCTGCTTTTAAATTTAAAGACAAACAAATCTATTTAGCTAAATGCACAGAACCTTTACCTATTCGGTGGTCAAGACAAATACCAGACGGATGTGAACCAAGTACAGTAACAGTCAGATTACATCCTTCTGGACGTTGGCATATCTCAATAAGATTTGATGACCCAACGATTAAGCCTTTACCAGTAACAGATAAAGCCATTGGAATTGACTTAGGAATTAGTAGCCTCGTGATTACCAGCGATGGCGATAAAGTGTCTAATCCCAAGCATTTTAAGAAACATTATCGGAGACTGCGAAAAGCGCAAAAAAATCTGTCTAGAAAACAGAAAGGCTCAAAGAATCGAGAAAAGGCAAAAATCAAAGTAGCAAGGATTCACGCCCAAATTACTGATAACAGAAAAGACCATTTACATAAGCTAACCACTCAATTAGTTCGTGAAAATCAAACGATTGTGGTTGAGAATTTAGCCATCAAGAATATGGTCAAAAACCCGAAATTATCTCAGGCAATATCTGATGTAAGCTGGGGAGAAATAACCCGACAATTAGCCTATAAATGCCGTTGGTATGGGAGAAATTACATCGAAATAGATAGATGGTTTCCTAGCTCTAAAAGGTGTAGTAATTGCGGGCATATTGCTGAGAAAATGCCGTTAAATGTTCGAGAATGGGATTGTCCAGACTGTGGGACACACCATGACCGAGATATTAACGCAAGTAAAAATATTTTGGCCGCAGGGCTTGCGGTGTCAGTCTGTAGAGCGACCATAAGACCAGAACAGAGTAAATCTGTTAAGGCAGGTGCGAAAAATCCTTCGGGAAAGAAGCAGAAACCCAAATCGTGAGGTTTGGGAATCACCGTCCGTTTACGGCGGTGAGGATGTCAAGCAACACTGTTACGGGGATTATACCACCAACCTCACCCTAGAGGAATTCCTGCACGAGGATAATTTTTTCGCTTTTCAACTGTTTGGTCAACCTTTACCCCCCGACCACGGTGGTCCGCTGCGCTTAGTTGTCCCCCATCTCTACGCTTGGAAAAGTTCTAAATGGATTAATGGCTTAGAATTTCTCGATCGAGAGCAATCGGGTTTCTGGGAACGTAATGGCTACCATCGACGAGGTGATCCCTGGTTAGAGGAACGTTATGGCGGTTTTTAACCAGTTTTGGCTTAAAATCGGGTGAGATAAGCAATCAAGTCTGGTAATTCCTAGCATTAAAACAAGCAAAAGTCAAGGGGGAAGCAACAAATTTTTACACGATCGCAACTGGTTAATTATAATTGCCGAATTGCCTGATCGCACTTTTGAACATATCCTGCTAACCCCAATGCTTGAAATAATTCCCGCGACTGAAGAAATGCTTCTTTCGCTTCCGATATACGATCGAGTTTATAGTAGGTAAGTCCCAGATTAAACCAAGCATTCGCTTCACCCCTCCGATCACCGATTTCCCGTTTGATTGCTAAGGACTGTTGATAAAACTCGAGCGCTTTTTGGTATTCTCCTAGGGAATAGTAAACATTGCCTAAATTACCGTAGGATTTCGCTTCACCCCCCCGATCATCGATTTCCCGTGTGATTGCTAAGGACTGTTGATGAAACTTGATCGCTTTTTGGTATTCTCCTAGGGAATCGTAAACATTCCCCAAACCTAGATAGGAATAAGCTTCTCCTGTTATATCAGAGATTTCCCGTTTGATTGCTAAGGATTGTTGATGAAACTCGATCGCTTTTTGGTATTCTCCTAGGTAATTGTAAATATTGCCCAAATTATTGTAACAATACGCTACTCCCCTTATATCATCAATTTCCTGAAAGATTGCTAAGGACTGTTGGTAAAACTCGATCGCTTTTTGGTATTCTCCTCGGAAACGGTAAGCATTGCCTAAATTATTGTAACAATACGCTACTCCCCTTATATCATCAATTTCCTGAAAGATTGCTAAGGACTGTTGATAAAACTCGATCGCTTTTTGGTCTTCTCCTAGGGAATAGTAAATACCTGCTAATGAGTCGAGACTCGCAACTAAATCAAGTTCTAGATTTAACTCTTTTTGTAAATCGATCGCTTTTTGATAATACTCGATCGCAAGCTGTTGTTCCTGACGATAATCTACCAATGGCGATCGATATAATAAACGAAGGTTATAAATCTTAGCTAAACTGGCATATAAACTCGCTAGTCTTGGCTCTTTTTTGCCTTTATTTACCTCGATTTGCTCGATTAGTTCTAACAAGTCTTCCTTAGAGATTGAAGGAATATCTTTATCTATAGTAATTTCGTCAAAAGATTGTAAAATTGGTAAAAATTCCTGACAAGGTAAAAAGTTACTTGGAGGAGAAATAAAGCGAAAAACTCCTTTTCTCCAACTCCAAAAATCGGGGGACTTTTTGCGTAAATTTACCTCCACTGTGCTTGTTACCCAAAGAACAATGGAATAGGGAAATTCTCGCAATCCTTCCCTTGTCCATTGCAGATAACCAAAAAATTTATCTAGTTCCGATTTTTCCCGTTGCCATTCGGTCGCAACGCGCTCGCTACGCGAGATCGAGTGTAATTTTTCCACTCCTGTGGTTGTGATCACGGCGTTTTTGCTTTGTAATAACTCTGGTTTTTTGGAGACTAAACTAGCAATTGCTGCTCTTAAACTCGGTTCTTTTTGATCTAAATCAATCCGATAACAAGGGATTACTGGTTCTAATTCTTTGCTATAGCGATCGATGATTTCTTCTCGCAATTTTTCCTGATTACACACACAAATCAATATATTTAATCTCTCTTGATTTGCCTCTAGAGAGACGATTAAACCCTCGTATTCTCTTTCATTTTGGTCGATAATTGAAGATGTTTCATTATTCATAATAAGTGGATAGCTGTTAAAAACTGTCAGATACCCCCATTAGGTAGGGTTGATTCATGAATCAACCCTACGGATCAAGGAGTGATCCGCACCCCCCTTATCAAGGGGGGATCAAGGGGGGATCCATCTTCAATTTAATTATAACTACTTACTTATCCCATTCAAATTGTTCCTCTTTTTTTCATTAACTCAACCACAATCGGATGCACGTTATACCACAAATCGCCATTGCGGTATTCCAAAATATATAAACCATGCAGCAGATCTAGAAAATTTTGATCCTTGAGATCCTTCGGTTTTGACTTTTCATAAACAGTTTTAATAATTTCCTCATCTGCTGTACCGATACTTTCAGCAAAATCGAGACTAAGTTCTGTGATTGATTGTTCTAGAACAGCTTGATCAATTTTTAGGGTATTATCATCAGGATAACGACGAACCGATCGCAAACAAACCCGACAGCAATCATTAGTAATGCGAATTAATTCTCGTAACACTCCCCCACTATAAAGACAAATTTTTTCGAGGGTGTCAGGATCGATTAAAGCGGAATCGATGCGCTTAGTGATAATCTCGGTTAAAGTAGCAATAATTTGCGGATCGGGTATAGCATTAGGTGCATTAATTTCTCCCTGTTTAAAGAGTTTATATACAGGCATTTGTACGATCTGATCGTTGGTTTCTGTTTGGAGAGTTGCCTTTAAAGCTACTTCTCTTAAAGCGGCGATCGGAATAGTCATAATAATCCGAAAATTCGGCAACATAATCGCTTTAATATGGGATTGAAAAATATCCCTTACCTGTGCTAAGTCAATTTTATCAATGTCATCAACAATTACTAAGATTTTTTTCTGACTTTGGGACTCGATCACACTAGCTATAATGTTAATTTGGGCAACTAGATCGGTAATTCTCCGCTCATATTTTTGTTTGATTTCCTCGCGAATAGTCGAATTAATCTTGAGAATGCCTTTAATGTGAGCTAGTAAAGAAGAAAAGTTAAAACCTGTTTCGACAGTGGCATCTGCTTGATTGGTTTCGGTGCGGATTTGTTCAGCAAACCATTGATAAAAGCTTTTTTTAATAGAATCTTTAATAGTTAAATTTTGGGCTTCCGCTTCTGACATCATCTGAACTGCGATCGAGAATAAAATAGTAACATGATTTACGTCTGACATTTCGATCGTGTCTGAGATCGAGAAGAAAACAACAAAATAGCGATCATCTAACTTTCTTTTAAATTCGTAGAGTAGGGTTGACTTACCACAACCCCGATGTCCTGCTAGAATAATTTTTCCGTCTTCCGAAGGACTATCTTCGACCAATTGTTCTAATTCTTCGATAATTTCTGTGCCGTATTTGACAGCAAAACGCTGTAATTCTTTATCCGATCGCAGGGGTAAAAGTTCCAAATTGCGATAGGCTTCTCGAAAGGGTTCCAGTAAAGGACTAACCATAAGTAATTAAATTAGACTGTGTGTTGTGAAGATAATTAGCCACAAAGAAAACCAGAAAAAAATTAACTGATAACTGATAACTGATAACTGATAACTGTTATTTTTCTGCTGCCCAACTGTCGGGAGTGTAGGTTTTTAATGCCAAAGCATGGATGGCTTCGGTAGCCAGTGCCGATTGTAAAGCGCCATAAACCATTTGATGCTGTTTAACGCGGGTTTTGCCGGCAAATTCGCCAGAAATAACCACCGCTTCCAAATGATCACCACCTCCCGTCAAATCCCGAATCATCACTTGTGCATCGGGGATTTGTTCTTGAATCATCGCTTCTACTTGGCGAAAGTCAACCATCGTAACTCCTCAAAAGAATTAAAGATACTCTGATCCCATTGTTACCGAAAGCTCGTCAATGGGGACAAAATTTACTGCTGTGGGGGGGAGTTGTTAGGAGTTGCCGAGGTGGGAGTCGGTGCGGAGATGGGTGTGCTGACAAATCCCATCTCGTAGAGTTGTTGATAGCTTTTTTGTCCTAATTCACTGGTGGGGTTTTGGGATTGAATCACCTGAATTAACAAAGGAACCGCCAATTCTGGCTGATTTTGCGCCCTATGGACCAAAGCAAGCTGATAGGTGGCTTCATCCCGCAGTTGTCCGGTGTTTAAAGCACTTTGACGCTGAGAATCGAATACTTTCGGGTCAATTCCTGAGAAACTATTAGCTAATTGCAGATGATAGTTAGATAGTTGGTTAAAAATCCGACGCGCTTGATTGAGTTTGTCCACCGCGACATCGTATTTAGCGGCATTAATAGCGGCGTTCGCTTCTTCCACTAAACGTTGTCCCCCCTGAAGACTCAGGACACTATCGGCTTGATTTAAGGGTTTTAATTCGTTAGGATCGCTGGTGGGATTGTTAGAGTCGGGGGTTTGTGCTTGTCCGTCAGGTGCGATCGCAATCACTAAACCGATCACCAGAGTGAGCAGATAAATTAAACTATAAGGCTGTTTTCGCTTAACCATAAAATTTCTCGACTTAATGTTCCTGATGGGAACGGCTATTTTTTCTAACATCGACAACTGACCTATAGTAGCTTTTTTGGGGCAGTTTCGATCCGACCCCAGCTTTCTAGACGTTAGCTCTAGCGGTTTTGTCGCCATGGCAAGCGCTGATTTTTCCTGAAGAATCAGTACAAGTCCCCAAAAAGTTAGTTTATCCCCCCGATTAATGGTTTAAATACCGATAATTCCGCCCTTGCAAGGCTGTCCAGATAGAATAAAGAGAAAGTAGGAGTTTAGTTAAAATGTCTTTATCGCTGATTACTCGTAAGTTTACGGTGGAAGAATACGAAAAAATGACAACCCAGGGAATAATCAAACCCGATGAAAAAGTGGAATTAATTCGAGGAGAAATTATCAAAATGTCACCGATGGGAACCCGTCAGGCTGCTAGTGTAGATAGATTAATACAATTGTTCTATCAAAAGTTAGGACATAAAATTATTCTCAGAGTGCAAAATCCGATTAGATTAAATAATAACTCTCAACCAGAACCAGATTTAAGTTTACTAATACCTCGATCGGATTTTTATGTTGCTGCCTATCCTTGTCCCCAAGATATCTATTTAATTATTGAAGTTTCTGATTCTACCCTCGATTATGATCGCTATACTAAAATTCCTCTTTATGCGGAAGCAAATATTAAAGAGGTTTGGATTATCAATCTCAAGGAAGAATGTTTAGAAGTTTATCGCCATCCGCTGCAGGGTAGTTATCAAAATATTCAGAAATACTCTATAAATAAGAGGGTTTTTGTGACATCTTTTCCCGATATAGAATTCACTATTGCAGAAATATTAGGAGTGTAGTTAAAATGTCTTTATCACTGATTACCCGTAAGTTTACGGTGGAAGAATACGAAAAAATGACAACCGAGGGAATAATCAAACCCGATGAAAAAGTGGAATTAATTCGAGGAGAAATTATCAAAATGTCACCGATGGGAACCCGTCATGCTGCCTGTATAGCTAGATTAACACAGTTATTTTATCGAAAATTTGGCGATCTTATTCTCTTAGGAGTGCAAAACCCGATTAGATTAAATAATAATTCTCAACCAGAACCAGATTTAAGTTTACTAATACCTCGAGCGGATTTTTATGTTGCTGCCTATCCTTGTCCTCAAGATATTTATTTAATTATTGAAGTTTCTGATTCTACCCTCGATTATGATCGCTATACTAAAATCCCTCTTTATGCAGAAGCAAATATTAAAGAGGTTTGGATTATCAATCTCAAGGAGGAAGGTTTAGAAGTTTATCGCCATCCGCTGCATGGTAGTTATCAAGCTATTCAGAAATATTATCGAGGTGAAAGTATTTTTATTGAATCCTTTCCAGAAATAGAGTTAACTTTAATTGAAATACTCGGTAATATTTATTAAATTAAATTCTACAGCGTCTCTCATAAAGAGAAAGTATAACCTAATTTGGTATCGACGACCGACGACCGACTCCCCAAAACGAAAAATTCGTACCTCACCATAGAATTACTGAATAGCTGATAGCTGGTAGCTGAGGATTTATAACTTGCGTTCGTAACTTAACAATGTATTTTGTAATAACATTGCCACCGTCATCGGACCGACACCCCCGGGGACAGGAGTAAGATAACTAGCTACTTCTAAAACCCCAGCATAGTCCACATCGCCCACCAAACGGTCAGCGACGCGATTAATACCCACATCCACCACTACCGCACCCGGTTTTACCATATCTTTAGTGATTAAATTGGCTTTACCGACAGCAGGTACTAAAATATCGGCACTTCTGGTTATTTCTGCCAGATTTTCCGTGCGCGAGTGAGCAATAGTTACCGTAGCGTTTTCCTCCAATAACATTAAAGCTAAAGGTTTCCCCACTAGAATACTGCGACCCACCACCACCGCGTGCTTACCGGCTATGGGAATATTATATTCTTTCAGGAGTGCCATGACCCCCGCAGGAGTACAACTGCGGATACAGTCCTCACCCCGCACTAAACCGCCTAAATTGAGAGGATGTAAGCCATCAGCATCTTTTTTCGGGTCAATTTGGTAGAGAAGGGAAACCGCATCTAAATGCTTGGGTAAGGGTAATTGAATTAAAATCCCGTCCACCCGCTCATCTTGATTGAGACGGACAATTTCCGCTAAAATTTCTAGTTCACTTGTATCGGTGGGAAAATGACGACCAAAAGAGGCCATGCCGATTTTAGTACAAGCTTTCTCCTTATTGCGTACATAAACGGCACTAGCAGGATTATCCCCCACCATCAACACCGCTAACCCCGGAGGTCTTCCCATTGGAGATTTTAGCGTCTGGATGCGCTCTCCTAGACCAAGCTGGATTTTTTGAGCTAAGGCTTTCCCGTCGAGAATTTGGCAAGTAGTTACGGACATTCTATGATAATACCGAGAACAAAAATCTTTCGGATCCATTCTATGGTCAAAAAGATTGGCTAATAGCACTCGTTAAGGTTAAAGCAAGAATGTCTATCCAGACTCGTGTAGCGCGCATCGGCAGTCTATTATTATTGCTAGGGTTATTCGGTTGTAGTACCCTTGCTGACCTCGGTATTGCCGTTCCCTACATCGGTGATCCTCCCCTAACAGCGATCGAGCAATTACAGGAAAAACCAAAAGGTGCTTTAGTTTATCTTAGGGGAACCGTGAGCAATTATGCCCCTTTTTTAGCGGGAGGGGCCTATCTTTTGCAGGATAAGTCCGGGAAGATTTGGATTCGCACCAATAGCAATAAATTACCCCGTCAAGGCGAAGAAATCGTCATTAAGGGCAAAATTGACTTTGAGGCTATTCCCCAAGGTTCCCAAACCGTCAACGAAGTGTATGTGGTGGAATTAGAACAGATGGATGCAGTAGCGGTTAATTCGGTTCCCACTCCTTCCCCGTCCCCAGAAATTAAACCCTCCCCCACCTCAGAAGTTAAACCCCCAGAAAATAATTCTCCCCCGGTCTCCACTAAACCCCTGGAAAATCCCCGACAGGTGACAATTCCCAGCGCAACCGCAACGAAACCCCCAGAAACTCCCGTCCTTACCCCCGTTAAACCCAATCCCCCCGTGCAACCCGTCGCGGAAGCGATTCCCCCCAAACCCCCCGCAGTGGTTAAACCCGTCCCAGACCCCCTCGATGCCTTCTTTTTACCCCATAAACAAAGCGAGAAATAGCCAGGGTTAGGTGTGGGAATTATGAATTATGAATTATGAATTATGAAGTGGGAAGTGGGGAGAAAATACAAATAATCTCCTGTCTCCTGTCTCCTGTCTCCTGTCTCCTGACTCCTTACCCCACAGTTAACTTTACTTTTGTCCAACCACTTAACTGATGATATTTGTTGCTTTGGCGATTTTAGAACAGGACGGTCGATTTTTAATGCAGTTGCGCGACGACATCCCGACGATTCTCTATCCGGGGGTGTGGGGTTTATTTGGTGGTCACTTAGAAGCGGGTGAAAATCCAGAAATAGGGTTAAAACGAGAGTTAAAAGAAGAAATTAACTACGAAGCCCCTAGTTTACGCTATTTTCGCTCTTATAACGATGATAATCTCTCGCGTTATCTTTATCATGTACCCCTGACCCTGGAATTAGAAAAATTAGTACAAACGGAAGGGCAAGATTTAGCTTTATTACCTCCGGCTGCCATCCGTCAAGGGGAATACTATTCCCAGAAGATTAATCAGACTCGTCCTTTAGGAAAAATTCATCGCCAGATATTACTCGATTTTCTAGAAGTAGAATTATAGTGGATATTAGAGCCAGACAAGGAACTCCCTTATCTATACGGAAGTCGTAGTTAACACTGCTCCTCACCTCCCTCGAAGGCAAAATGCTCCCGCTTTTTGAATGGCTTTATCTAAACGTCAATCTTATTTTGGCTTTGTCTTTATGAACCAGTCGCGTCCCTCGTTCGTTTCCGTGCAGAAACTCCTATCTGGAGGTGCGATCGCTACCCTAGCAGTTAGTTCCCTGATGGTTCTCACCCCCGCAGCCAAAGGGGAAAAACCCTTAGAAGATAACCCGAAAGCAGTCATCGACCAGGTTTGGCAAATTGTTAATAATGAATTTGTAGATCGTGGTTTTCATCAAATTGATTGGCAAAAAAAACGTCAAGAATTGTTAAGCAGAAATTATACTAATCCCCAACAAGCTTACACGGCAATCCGGGAAGCTTTAAAGGAATTGGGTGATACTTATACCCGTTTTTTAACTCCTAGGGAATTTGCTGTCCTCACCAGTCAAACTTCCGGAGAATTATCGGGAATTGGGGTACGTTTAGCCCTTGATAAACGCACTAGCGATCTGGTCGTTGTCGATACGGTGAAAAAATCCCCCGCCAAGGAAGCGGGAGTGAAAAGCGGCGATCGCCTGATCAGAATTAATGGCAAACCCACCGCTTTAATGACCCTAGAACAAGCAATGGAAGCACTACAGGGAGCAGTGGGTACTAGCGTTAGTTTACAGCTTGCCCGTCCCGATCAAGGGGTATTTGAAGTGACTTTGACCCGGGTAGATATCGAAATCCCCTCGGTTAGCTATACCCTTAAACAGGAAGGTGGGGTGAAAGTTGGTTATATCAAACTGGATGAATTTAGTTCCCACGCGGCCGAACAAATGAAAGAGGCGATCGAGGAATTAAGTCAACAACAGGTATCCGGCTATGTTCTCGATCTGCGGGGCAACCCCGGGGGTTTACTATTTGCTAGTGTCGATATCGCTCGCATGTGGATGAAACAGGGCAAAATCGTTAGCACCATTGATCGACGGGGCGGAGATCGTCAATTTATCGCCAATAACACCGCTATTACCGATTTACCCCTCGTGGTCTTGGTCAATAAAGGTTCCGCCAGCGCCAGCGAAATCCTCGCCGGGGCGCTGAAAGAAAATGGCCGGGCGACTTTAGTCGGTACATCGACCTATGGCAAGAGTACCGTCCAATCGGTACACACCCTCTCCGATGGTTCCGGTTTAGCGGTGACAATTGCCCGTTATTATCCCCCCAACGGCGAAAATATCTACAAAAAAGGCATTAAACCCGATGTGCAGATCGAGTTAACCCAGGAACAACAGCTGCGCTTCCGTGATGATCCTTCTTTGGTGGGAACTAAGGATGATCCCCAGTACCAACAGGCGATCTCGCTGCTACAATCCCATAGTGTTAAACGTCCTGGCACTAGCAATCTCAATAACCCTTTGAGTAGTCGAGCCGAATAATTGTCCTCAATAATGTCTAAGTAGGTAGGTGGAATTAAATATAAGATGAACGTAGGTTGGGTTGAAGCATGAAACCCAACGCCCGCTCATGTTACGCTACCGCTAACCCATCCTACAAATAATTGTGCCTCCCTACTTAGGGTTGGCGGCAAAAAGTACGGGCGAAGCATTCGGATAGAAAATCTACGTTTCACCGATAGGTTATTGCCCGAATGCTTCGCCCCTACAGGACACGGGCCGATGAAGACGCAAGGTGTTGAAGCACGATTCTTTCAAAATCTTGCACCTGTTTCACGAGAAAAGCCACAAAACCCTTACCTTGCCTACATTTCACATTTATTCAGCAAACCCTACTTAATCCCAACCTTGGCGAGATTTTACAATTCCCGACGACCTTCTAAAGCTCTCGCTAGGGTTACTTCATCAGCGTATTCTAGATCACCACCCATGGGCAACCCGAAAGCGATACGGGTAACTTTAGTGAAGGGTTTCAGTAAACCCCCGATATACAAAGTCGTGGTTTCCCCTTCGACACTGGGACTGATAGCTAAGATAACTTCCTGAATTTTTTTCTGGCTGACTCTGGTGACTAAAGACTGTATATTTAATTGATCCGGTCCAATCCCATCCATAGGTGAGATAACACCCCCTAAAACGTGATATTTACCCGAATATTCCCTTGTTTTCTCCAAAGCAATCACATCTCTGGAGTCAGCTACCACACAGATAGTCCCCGTTTCTCGGTTAGGATTGCGGCAAATTTCGCAGATCGGTTCGGCCGAAAGATGGAAACAAACCTGACATAATCCTACTTGTTTTTTCGCTGCTACGATCGCCTGGGCCAATTCGATCGCATCTTGTTCCGGTCGTTTGAGAATATAGAGGGCCAGACGTTGAGCGCTTTTGGGTCCCACCCCGGGTAATTTTTGTAACTGCTCGATCAAACGAGCTAAAGGCGGTGTATAAATAGCAGTTAATCCTCTTATCAGTTATCAGTTATCAGTTATCAGATTTGAGTTTTCAAGTGAGCAGTGTTACATGGAAGTTTCCTGCTGTCTTTTCACTGTTTACTGCTCACTGTTTACTAACTAAGACCTTTTTGGTAAACGGACATCGATAACACTGGTGTTGAAATTATAATTATCTCCTTCCAACTCGATTAAAGTGCCAATTTTCACCTTTTGACCGCCAACAACCGCACCAGTATCTGTAACTTCCGCTTGACCACTGAGAGTCATAATCATATCTTGAGAATAGTTTTCCGTGCGGGGATCCGGTAGGACTTTCACGCTACCATCGGGCTGCGGAACTAAGACATTTCTCGATAAAGCTTTAACATTTTTTATATCCACTTGACCGGCCGGTTGATTACGAATAACAATATTAGTTTTCTTCTCGGTATTGAATTGATTAATCAAAGCATTGGGATTAAGAACACTTAAACCCCGGACAATAACATCCACTTCTAGGGGTTCTTTGGTAACTTGAGCGATCGTACTTTTACCACTCGTCCCCGGGACAACAAAAATCCCGATAATTGTCAATAAAATTACTAAGGCCGCTCCAATATCAAGCAAGCTAAATTTACCGAATAAACGTCCTTTTGAGTCTAATAATTTCATAAGCGGTTCACTATAAAATTTTGGGGAGAAGGGAACAGGGGAACGGGGTGATGGGTAGGGTTGATTCATGAATCAACCCTACTATGAATCAACCCTAGGGTGATGGGGGATGGGGAGAAAATACAAATAATCTCCTGAATCCTGTCTCCTGAATCCTGTCTCCTGAATCCTGCCTCCTGAGGGCTAATAGATTCTATCACGATCGGAATCTTGGTCGCGGACAGGAAGTCTGACTTAAGATAGAAGATCGGAGTCTCACACGGAGCGATCGATAGACAATGGCGGGTAAAACTCAACTTAAGAAACAAGAAAAGCAATTATCTCCAGTGGATCTGACCCCTTCTGACGGTAACAACCTCGAAAAAGTTGCCCCCGTTAAACATTGGTCGATCGAAGATAGCGAAAATCTCTATCGCATCCAAGGCTGGGGAGAACCCTATTTCTCGATCAATGCCGCAGGAAATATTACCGTTTCGCCCCAGGGAGAAAGGGGCGGTTCTTTGGACTTATACGAGTTAGTTTCGGCGATTAAGCGGCGTAATATCGGTTTACCCTTGTTAATTCGGTTTAGTGATATTTTGGAAGACCGGATCGAGCGCCTGAATGCCTGTTTTAACCGAGCGATCGCCCGTTATAATTATGCCAATGTCTATCGCGGTGTCTATCCGATCAAGTGCAATCAACACCGTCACATCGTCGAGTCTTTAGTGCGTTTTGGTAAACCCTATCAATTTGGGCTTGAGGCTGGTTCAAAACCTGAGCTAATGATTGCTTTAGCTACCCTAGAACCTGCCTTAAACGGCAAAAATGACAAAACACAACCATTGCTAATTTGTAACGGCTATAAGGACAAAGAATACCTGGAAACAGCCCTGTTGACCACTCGTCTCGGTCATCGGCCTTTGATTGTCATCGAACAATTGGAAGAATTATATTTAACCCTGCGCGTCAGTCGTCAGTTAGGAATTGCCCCTCATTTGGGAGTGCGTGCGAAACTGGGGACAAAAGGGGTGGGCCGTTGGGGATGTTCCACGGGAGACCGGGCAAAATTCGGTTTAACCGTCCCGGAAATCTTAACGGTGGTGACGGAATTAGAACAAGCGGGGATGTTAGATTGTCTGCAACTGCTGCACTATCATATCGGGTCGCAAATCTCCGCTATTAGCGTCATTAAAGATGCCATTCGCGAAGCTAGTCAGATTTATGTGGAATTAGCGAAATTAGGGGCAAATATGACCTATCTCGATGTGGGGGGTGGTTTAGGGGTCGATTACGATGGCTCAAAAACTAACTTCTACGCCTCAAAAAACTACAATATGCAGAATTATGCCAATGATATCGTGGCTGAGGTCAAGGAAGCTTGTGAAGATGCCCAGATTTCACCCCCAATTCTCATCAGTGAAAGTGGCCGGGCGATCGCTTCTCATCAATCGGTGTTAGTCTTTGATATCTTGGGAAGTAGTGAGGTTCCCCAAAACCCTCCCGATCCCTGCAATGGGAAAGAACACCTCATCCTCCGTAATCTCTGGGAAACCTACACGGGTATCGATGAGCGCAATTATCAGGAAGCTTATCACGATGCGGGACAGTTCAAAGAGGAGGCGATTAGTCTGTTTAATTTCGGTTATCTCAGTCTCAAGGAACGAGCTAGAGCCGAACAATTGTACTGGGCTTGTTGTCACAAAATTCTGCAAGTGGCCCGACAACAGGATTATGTTCCCGATGACTTGGAAGACTTAGAGCAAATTATGGCCTCAATTTATTATGCCAATCTCTCGGTTTTTCAGTCAGTTCCCGATAGTTGGGCGATCGATCAACTATTTCCAATTATGCCGATCCATCGTCTCGATCGAGAACCTACCCAAAGAGGTATTCTCGCCGATTTAACCTGTGATAGTGACGGAAAAATTGCCCAGTTTATCGATTTGCGCGGGGACGTAAAATCAGTTTTAGAATTGCATCCGTTGGAGTACAAAAACGGTAAACATTCTCCAGAACCTTATTATCTAGGAATGTTTCTGGTGGGTGCTTATCAAGAGATTATGGGCAATTTACATAATCTTTTTGGCGATACTAACGTGGTACATATTCAGATGAGTCCCAAGGGGTACGATATCGAGTATCTAGTCAAAGGAGATACGATCACGGAAGTATTAGGTTATGTGCAGTATTCCGCAGAAGACCTGTTAGAAAAAATTCGTCTTCGTTGTGAACAAGCTTTGCAGGAAAATCGCATGACTGTGGAAGAATCCCAATTACTACTACAGGATTATGAACGCAGTTTGCGACGTTATACCTATCTAGTGGGTGGGGATTGACGATTGCTCTTGCCGATCGAGTAATCGATCGAGGATGATAGAAAATAGACAAAATAGATAGGCAGTAAGGGGAAGCAGTGGAAAAGGGAACGCTGGTAGAATTTCGAGTCCAAGGAGAAAGGCGCTTAGGGGTGATCGATCGCCCAGAAGGTAAAAAAGATTGGATCGTCATCGATCAAGGGGGGAACCCGCATAAACTGCGTCCCCAACGCTTCGATTACATTATCAAAGCAGGTCCGTCCAACTATAAAGAGATTGGCAATTTTCTGCGGGAAGTCCAACCCTATCTAGATGCTAGTGGTTTAGAAGTGGCCTGGGAATTATTAGCCGGGGAAAATCAGTTAGTCACTCCCGAAACCATGGCCGAGATTCTCTTTTCCGATCGCAGTCCCCAGTTTTGCTATGCGGCCCATTGTCTCTTGAGTGATGATAAAGTTTATTTTAAAAATAAAGGGGATGGTTACGAAGCCCGATCGGAAAATCAGGTAGAGGAAATCAAACACCAGCTAGAGGTGGAACAACAGCGTCAACGGGAAAAAGGCCAATTTCTCCAACGTCTCCAACAGGCCTTGGCCGGTGAAACGGTAGAATGGTCAGAAAGCGATCGAATTCGTCTGGAATCTCTAGAAAAATTTATCCTCCAACCCGAACAAAAATATCCAGCAGCCATGGACATACTCTCGCTGCTGGGCCGTTCCCAAACCCCCGAGGCTGCTTTTGAATTGTTAGTCGATTTGAAATGGTGGAGTAGTCACGAAAACCTTTTCCTGCGACGCAGTTCCTACCCCGTTCAATTCTCGAAAAAGGTACTTGATGTGGCGCGTCTTAATTTACTCAATCCCCCTGCGGATGCGGATGTCAACAATCGTCTCGATTTAACCCACCAAAAAATTTATACCATCGACGATGAAAGTACCGAGGAAATCGATGACGGATTATCGGTGGAAATGCTCGCGGATGGTGGTCATCGTCTCTGGATCCATATTGCTGATCCTAGCCGTTTAGTGCTTCCCGATGATGAATTAGACCTAGAAGCACGTCGTCGCAGTACCAGTCTTTATCTTCCCACGGGAATGGTTCCCATGTTTCCCCTAGAATTGGCCGCCGGTCCAATGAGTTTGGTACAGGGTAAACTTTGTCCCGCATTGAGTTTTGGGGTAATCCTCGATGAAACGGGGGCGATCGCCGATTATCGGATTCATCCTAGTACAATTAAACCTACCTATCGCCTCACCTACGAAGATGTGGACGAAATGTTACATCTGGATCTGCAGCATGAACCGGAAGTAAGGATTCTCAACCGTTGGGCAAAACAACGCCACGCATGGCGCAAATCTCAGGGATCGATTAACATCCAAATGCCAGAATCATCCATTAAGGTGAAGGATAACGACGAAATTATCGTAGAATTGCAGGAAGTTTCCCCATCTCGGCAATTAGTGGCGGAAATGATGATTTTAGCTGGAGAAATCGCCGGTCGCTACTGTCAGGAACACGAGATCCCCGTGCCTTTCCGCGGACAACCACAACCAGAATTACCCCCCGATGAGGAGTTAATTTTACTACCTGCGGGCCCGGTGCGTTCCTGTGCCTTGCGTCGCTGTATGCCGCGCAGTGAGATGACGACGATTCCTAACCGTCATGCTAGTCTGGGATTGAATACCTATTCCCAAGTAACTTCGCCAATTCGCCGTTATACTGACCTTTTGACCCATTTTCAACTAAAAGCCCATCTCCGGGGCGATCAACTGCCTTTTACCCGGGATAGAATGCAGGAAATTCTCTATAGTGTCGCTAGTTCGGCTCAAGAAGCCACCTCGGTGGAACGACAAACTAATCGTTATTGGAGTTTGGAATTTTTGCGACGACAGGGAGATCAAGTCTGGCAAGCTTTGGTTTTACGCTGGCTGCGGGAAGAGGAAAATTTAGGCTTGATTTTATTGGAGGAATTGGGGTTAGAATTACCCCATCGTTTTGAGCGCTCGGTATCTTTAGGCGATCGCTTTCAAGTACAAGTTAGTCGCTCTGATCCCCACCGCGATGAGATCCGTTTTCGCGAGTTATCGGGTTTTGTCTCCTCCCAAGCAAGTTAATCTCTCGGGGAGTCAGTATTCAGGAGTCGGGAGATAGGGTGATAGGGATTTACGGGGTTTAGGGAAATTTCAGCCAAATGCTCCACTACCCCACACCCTGCCACCACCGAAAAGCTTTTTGCCGCAAACCCTAAATAGGGTTCTTCGGTTTGTGTTATGCAATGGACGGAGGTTATAAGGGATGAAACTCTTATAGAGAAAGGCATTTGGCGATTTTTGTCAATTATTTTTGATCTAGAGCGAACTAATCAATTAAATCTCTTGCCAGATAAGAATTTAGTCGATTTATGCCACCCTATCGAACTATACCAAGTAACGAAGAACCGTCTGTTTTTACTCTAGAAAAATGGGTTCTTCGGTTTGTGTTATGCAATGGACGGGGGTTATAAGGGATGGAACCCCTATATAGAAAGGCATTTAGCGATTTTTGTCAATTATTTTTGATCTAGAGCGAACTAATCAATTAAATTCCTTGCCAGATAAGGATTTAGTCGATTTATGCCCCCCTATCGAACCATACCAAGTAACGAAGAGCCGAAAAATGATAGATCAAATCAACCTACGGGCGCAAATCTGTTGTAATACTAAATCTGGTTATTAAAGACTGATTATTTATTCCCCTTTTTGCATGAGTGCATGAGCAGAAAACGGGTTTCTCGGAGAAACCCGTTTTCTGTGCGTTACTCAACGGATTTAGTATAAAATGTTAGTATCTGGCAGTTAAAAGAGCCAAAAACTTCTGCATAATCCCAACGTATGACCATAACTATACGATTTGATTGGCCTATTAATATCTCGGAATCTCTCCATTCACAAGCAGAGGAACAGGCTAAGATAGCATATATCATGACTTTGTTAAAACATGGAGAAATTAGTAGTGGGATAGCTGGCAGGCTATTGGGAATCTCTCGTTTAGAAGTTCTCGAACTTATGGGTCAATATGGGGTTGCCATCTTCCCCGACCAAAATCGAGAAGAGTTAGAACAAGAAATTACAGAAACCCTGCAACTATTAGAAGATTCTCCTGCGTGATTATTGTCTCTAATACCACTCCGTTAAGTGAGTTAGCTAAAGTTGGTCAACTTAACTTACTCCAAAAACTCTTTAGCAAAATTATCATTCCCCAAGAAGTTTATAATGAAGTCACCACAGGAAATCATCGGGCTGCTTCGGTTGTTCCTGCTGCTCAGTGGATTGAGGTATTTACCCTTCAATCTCCCGCTCAATTATTACAATTGCAAATTCAGTTTAAACTAGATTTGGGGGAAGCGGCTACAATTGTCTTGGCAGAAGAATTAAAAGCGAATCGAGTCTTAATAGACGAAAAATTAGGAAGAAAAGTCGCTCAGTCTAGAAATTTGCCCGTAACTGGAACAATTGGACTTTTATTAATCGCCAAGAAGAAAGGAATTATTATTGAAGTTAAACCCATTTTAGAGCAGTTTTTGAGTCAAGGTAAAAGAATTAGCCCAATTCTTTATCAAGAAATATTAGGAATGGCTGAAGAAAGCTAGAAATTAATTCCACACAGAAACCAGAAGAGCCAGAATTTTATCGATAAATGGGAGCCAGTGCGGAAAACTTATTCGATCAAAAGCTCTAGAAAGCTTATGATGTATCGATTTCAGGGTTCTTGTCCCCCTGTCAGATTGGTATGTTAAAATGAGGTGAAATAATATCAATGCGTGGAGTCATTCTTTGATATGAGTAAATATTCTAATTTTGACCCAACTCATTTTGTTGTCGAACCCGAAGAAACTGAACAAATAACCCAATTAAATCAGCTGCTTAATAGAGAAATCCCGACGAGACTCGTAACTGAACAGGGAGAAAATGTCCATATTCCCGAATCGGTTTTAATGGTACTTCGTTACAGTGTAGCTGCCTTAGCATCGGGACAGGTAATTCAGTTAAATGTTACCCCTCAGGATTTAACTATAGAAGAAGCGGCTAATTTGTTAAATGTTTCTAACTCTTATCTAATAAAATTACTAGAACAGGGGCAAATTTTATCGACTAATGTAGGCAGTGATAGACGGATAAAACGAGAAGATTTGGTAATATATAAAGAGAGAAAATATCGAGAAAGAGAACAAATTTTAAATAACCTTGTGGCCATGACTGAAGCGGAAGGACTATACAGAAAAGATGAGGAATTAAACCTAGATGACAGCAGAGCCTAGGGTTGTTTTAGATGCTTGTGTTCTTATTCCTCAGTATTTACGCGATACTTTATTATCAATTGCTTGGCAAGGTTTATACTCTCCTTACTGGTCGAAATTAATTTTAGAAGAAACAACCCGCAATCTGATTAATCGATATAATATAACTTCAATAAAAGCCCTTAATTTAGTGGAGACAATGAAAGCAGCTTTTCCCGAAGCCATGATTGAAGTGCCATCTGGTTTAATTGAGTTAATGACAAATGACTTAAAAGACCGTCATGTTCTAGCAACTGCTGTTATGGCTAAAGCTAATCTAATTTTAACTAATAATCTTGCCGATTTTTCCCTGTCAGCTTTAGAAACTTGGGGTATAAAGGCTCAATCTCCTGATACTTTTTTAAGTCATTTGTTCGATGAATATCCCGAAGAAATTAAATTCAGTCTAAATCGGCAGGTCGAGAAATATAAAAATCCTCAAAAATCTCTAGCTGAATTACTAGAGTTTTTAGATAAAAAAGCTAATTTATCTAATTTTTGTCAAAAGATAACTAAAATTCTTTGATATAACTGAACTTCTCCAGTGTAAATGTACTAGCTATCTAAACATGGCTACAGAGGGAATCGCTTACTCTAGAGATTGATGACACTATCTGTTACAATCAAGTTAGCGATCGCTATACAGCGAACTCTAGGGAATCGCTCCACTCCAGATACAGTCAACGGTAAAGCCATTTTCAAGTGAAAAATGTACCCAGTAGCCTCTTTTCAATTTTTTCTGAGAAGCTCCATAAGGGTTTTGTTAATTTTTTAGTATTTCTGTATGGGGGAAGTCCAGTTATTACAGGATTCAACGTTTCTGACCCTGATGTTCTCTATTCTCTGGTTACTCATCAACCCATTCAACTCTTACAAAAAAACCAGAATCAAGATTCTCTAAGTCAGGCAAATGTTTAGATTAACTTTATTTTCTAGGAATTCAGATTGGGATGACTAATTAACGTAAGTTCGAGATAAGCTGAAACCCTTATTCTGTCGTTGGCTGGAACACTGATTCCCGCGTTGAGGAAGTCTCAAAATAGCCTTAACGCGAACATCAGATTAATTTAACCACGAGTTATGATCGCAAAAAAAGTGATTTTTTGATTATTGATACTTATCAAGGGATTCCAATTATCAATCCAGCCGAGTTTCTCACCTTTTTCTAAGGTTACTGAGATTTTTTTAAGGTTACAAAAGATGGTAAAAATAAACCCCTTCAAATGAGTGAATGAAGGGGCGATTGTGAGTTTTTCATTGATGGTTTTTAGGAGACTTTTGTGGTTTCCTTTTCTGAGGATTTGGATGGCTTTAGTTTGCGCTTGAGGGTTGCACCTGCACCGAAGATTCCGAGGGCGAGGAGTCCAATGGTGGAAGAGGGTTCGGGAATTGCTGCTCCATCATTTGCTTGAGCACTAACATCAACAATAGCAACAGATCCATTACCTAAGTCGATTGTTGGTACAGCAATACCACTTAAGACAATTCCAAGATATAGAGGATTATCTAGTTTTCTGTCACTCAAAACATCATTTTCGAGGATGCTCTTAATAGAGGAAAGAGTAATTAAATTTGCTGGATTTTCAATGGGGTCTTCGTTAATACTGTTTAGAAGATAAAAACTCAGCCCTGATAGACTGTCACTTGTAACATTTACTTGGTTAACATCTATAGCAATATCTATAAGATTGATAGTACCAGATGCAGTGGTATATGATGCCTTAAGACCAATACCACCCGATTTAGAATAATCTCCACTTACTAATCCCACTGGAATCCAAAAATCAGCTTTTGTACCCGTAATACCAATATCTGTTAACTGAGCAGATGTTAAGTTCCAAGGATCATTCCCTGTTGTCTGGGAAGCCCAGTTAACAGGAGGTGTAGGTCCCAAAGTACCATCAGCCACTACTGTCCATTGTGCGTAGTAATTAGTTCCATACGTAGCGGCGGGAGCAGTATAACTATTGCCAGAGCCTACAGATTGTGTAACGCTACCACGAGGTCCTGAATTTGTGTAATTAATACCAGCAAACGTAAGACCTGAAGGATTCCCTAATATTGGAATAAAAAACTTTTGTTCTGCTGAAGAAATTTTTGGGAAGATCTTTCCATCGGCTTGATTAGGTCCCGCAGTCCATTTGATGGTATCTGCTGCTGTAGGCGTAGACCATATCCATTGGTTACTACCAGAATCACGTCCACCTATCCCCCCAGAGCTTCCAGTAGCAGAAGCCGCTGATGCTGCCGATTGTCCTGATAACACCAGAACCAGAAACCCCGTAGAGACCACAGCTATTTTTTTAAAATTATTCATATCATTAAAACTCCGATAAGTGAGATCTCATATCTCAGGTCAAGCAACAGCCCAACCCAACAACAAAGACGGACAACAGGACAATACACGCTCCCCCCCCCCCCCAACAAAGTATCAAAAACTACAATTTAATAAATCTTTATATTTCTCTCCCTAGCAGCGACTCCCAAAGGAAGGAATCTCAATTAGTTTCCCCTGTTTTACTCCTTCTCAGGCGAACTATCGTCTTCTGTGAGGGATTGTGGCGCAGTATGTCGGATTCGCCTTTGCGTTCTCCCTTGACTGCCCCTCAACGCGATCGCTAACCCAAATTAAGCACGATTACCCCGCACCAACCAGATGATAGACTAGGGATACGAGCTTTTATCAAGGCATCGCCATGACCACCAACGCAGCAAAAACCCAATGGCAGTATTTAGAGAAGCGTCCTCATTCCTGGCGACAGCAGCTTTACCTTAAGGGAAAGAAACTAAGAGCCTATACAGTTTGGTCGGATCTGCTGGTCAACGGTGATACCGTCCTAGAAGCAGCAGATAATTGGGATTTACCCTTAGCCGCGATTCAAGAAGTTATTTGTTATTGCCAAACCCATCAGTCTCTTTTGCAACAAGAGGCAGAAGAAGAACGCCGTTATTTAGAAGAAAGGGGAGTAGTGCTTGAGCCTTCGGTTACTCATCGATGAAGACTCCCTCGCCAAGGTTCTTGTCAAAATACTGAGAGTTGCTGGTCACGATGTCATAACGGTCAACGAAGTAGGACTTTCTGGACAGCCTGATCCTGTTGTCTTGAACTATGCCCGACAAAACAATCGAATCCTGCTAACTCATAATTGCCGAGATTTTGAAGCCCTCCATCAAGAAAGCCCCCGCCATTCAGGTATTTTGGCCATTTATGAGAATAGGGACTACTCAAAAAATCTCAGTAGAGGGGAGGTTGTTAAGGCAATCGCCAATCTTGAAACGGCTAACATCCCTCTGTCTAATCAGTTCATCTCCCTGAACCACTGGAACTACTAATCCTAGCTCTTCCTGAACAGCGACTCACAGAAGAAACAGTCTCAGGTGCTTTCCCCCGTTTTACTCCTTCTCTGGCGAACATCCTCTTCTGTGAGGGATTGTGGAGCGGTATGTCGGATTCGGTATTATTTATAAATATCACCACGAGAACCGATCTCAGTGATAATGAAAAGCCGTTCTTCTCGATTGACTTGCATTAATACCCGATAATTACCAACTCGCAGACGATAACCCTCACGCCCTTTAAGTTTCTTGAAATCTGTCTGAGTAGGACTAACCAGCAATTGATCCAGTTCATTTAAGATACGCTCTTGGCTACGAGGCTGTAACCGTTTTAGGTAACGCTCGGCTGGTTTTAAGATGATGTAACGCCACATCCTAATTCAGCCTTTAACTTTACTAAGGATTTGCCAGGATCGCGCCCTTCTAGATACTCCTGATAGGCTTTCTCTGCCGTTTCAATTTCTTCGGGAAGCACGTCATCAGCCGTCTCAGAAGTTTCTAAATACTCTAGGAATTGCTCAATATCTACAGCACTTTGGTCGTTCATGCTACTGCCCTTACCTCCTTATTGTTTTTCTGGCTTTCATTTTAAGTTTTACCACATTTATAAGTGTATCCTAAGAGTGCGATCGCATCGATTCACAGGAGAAGGAATCTCAATTAGTTTCCCCTGTTTTACTCCTTCTCAGGCGAACTATCGTCTTCCGTGAGGGATTGTGGCGCAGTATGTCGGATTCGCCTTTGCGTTCTCCCTTGACTGCCCCTCAACGCGATCGCTAACCCAAATTAAGCACGATTATATTGCCATAAAGCCGTAGAGGCTTGGTCTCCAACCCCTTGAGGACAAGATAGGCTGCACCCGCTCATTCTGTCGGTTGGAGAGGGGAAACCCGTTACTGATTCTGCTCACAGAGAAGGACTAATTTTATTGGTGTAGAATAGAGACAATTATTGCTGGACTTCCCCCGTATAAATATACTAGCTATGGCTAAAAGTCTTACACAGCCTGAGTTAAAGCAATATAATACTAATGGACTACTGGACACAAACTCCGGAAGTCCTTACGC
>NZ_JACJSW010000153.1:0-13750 GCF_014698375.1 Microcystis flos-aquae FACHB-1344
CCTGTTTGTGCTTTAAGTCGTTCCCTGTATGGATTTCAGCTACTTTTGAGCTTAGGTACTCTCATCGAATTTTATTTTAAGTTAATTATTTGCATAACAATTCCCGAAGAGCCATATTCTTCCACCAAGACGTATTCGGATAACCGGCATTTTTCAGATCATCTAAGCCAATATTGTCTGGGTGATAAGCATTAGGCGCACCATCGGCATCAATACTCATTTTTGATTGATAGAAAAAAGCGGTTTGTCCTGAAATTTGCCAAACAGAATGACCGCCAATTTCAAAGAGTTTCGTTCTTGGTTCACAGCTTATGGAAGAAGCTTCAATTTCTAAAGTAATTTTTTCACTGGCAACAGAATGATTATCTTGATCAAATCCTCTCGCTTCAATTTGACGTTTGCCGTTGTCAGTAAAACGATAAGAGACTGACCAATTGCCATTAGAAACTGAGCTATTACCGAAGTGCCACTTACTTTAAACGGTCGGCCCATGGGCATTGTTAGAATACGGAACTAAAGATTCGACAGATTGAAACCACGATTTAAAGGATAAATACCCGGTGGCAACCAAAATCCTTCTGTGTAGCCATTCTCCCATTGTATATAAACATGATCGAAGAAATCGAGGTTTTCAGCATGAAGGTCTTTAATTTGCCATTTAGGCCCGTTTATTCCGGTTTCGTGTTTGCCCTGTTGATCATCCCAAAGATTCTCTGGGTTAGGAAACTCGGTACGTTTTTCTCCATCTTTGGTAATGAAATAAATGTGATACGATTGATCCTGATTATTTCGAGGCGCTCTTGCTCCAATTGCCCCACGAGGTGCTAGGTAATCTTCTTTCAAAAAGTAGAGAAATCCCAGACGACGCAGTTTTTTCTCAACGCCTGTAACTTGAACATTATCAATTAAACAGGGGTCTTGGAAAAGTGCTTTGACGGTGGCTAATCCTAACTTTTCAGCCAGATATTTCATCACACAGGAGACGGAATAAGCACAGGGTGCAAGATGAATACCGTATTGATCTTTGTTTTGTTCAACTAATTTCTCTAGTTTGTTTCGACCTTCCTCCGTTGCTTCCATAAAGGTTGTTTTGGACTGGAGGATGGGTAGGATTCCTTGTTCAAATAACCGGCATCCTTCTTCCTGACTTAACTTGTGATCTGTCGGCAGAGACTGGGTGTGTTCGAGTTTTTTAAAGTCATCTAAAACTAAACCCTCATAAATAGTTTTAGTATAATCTGAGGGAGCTGCCACATGAATCAGAATGCTGGTTTCTTCTTTATTTTGATTGGTTTGAGTGTGAGCGATAGCGGTAATTTTGCGATCACCAGGATTCGTGAATCCTGAATAAGTAATCGACCAAGAACCGTCTGCTTTAACCTGATTATTGCCTAGGGAATATTTGTCATCTGCTGTGAGTTCTACAGTGACTATTCCAGAATTTACTTTGCCTGTAAAAGTAACAGGTTTTAGACATTCAAAGCGAGCATGATTGGTAGGATTGATAATTTGTAGGGAAGTCATGGTATTTCTCCTATGGGATTGTTGAAAAATTTACTGTTAGACGAATTGATCGCCCAATGAAGGATTAAAAGCGATCGCTTCCAGATCAGTACGATAGATACCAACTTTATGAATTTCCTCTGGTAATCTTGGCCAGATGTGGACTTCACTCTCAAAAGTGCGCCAAAATTGCGGGGTAATTCGGAAGACTCGGTGATTAACAAGGGGAAGTTGCGTAAAATGTTCCTGCATTCTGGCATTAACGCGCCGATTTAAGACCTCAAAGACTTTTTTGACCGTAGCAGGATTATCATATCCGTCGTAATGATTGAAAGTTATTCCTGTTTGATTTTGTAGCTGATTACAGAAGCTTTTAGGTTCTTCGAGTCGTTGAACTTCTTTATAGCCATTAGCAAAAACATCATGAGCAATGGCTTCTAAATAAAGTTGTCTTTGAGCGGCGGGATTTTTAGCGTAGAAAAGAATTTTTGCCACCGCCAAAGTTGAGCCAACACAATTGCCAAATGTTCCCCAACTACCGAAGGCCAATAAATCATCGTAAGGTAACACAGAAGTGGCATTCCAAGCCCCATTAAAAAGTCGGCCATCAATGATGACTAATTTAGCGCGCTGCTCGGAAGAATAGTCCTTATATTGAGCCAGAAATTGCTCGTCTAACTGGGCTTGTTCCTGGTCGTCTTTCTGATAATCATCAATACTACCATTTCGACGACGAGTTAAAATAGCTACCTCAAAATCCCAGTCAGTTTCTGATTCTTCTAACCCAACTGCTGGTAATTTTTCAGTCACAAGTTCTCTGGGTGGTCGTCTCCCGTCGTACCACATTTCAGTCTCCTTATTAGAGATGCGGACACGCACTTTAGTTTTAGGAAGAGTTTGAGCGATTCCCATTGCTACTAATTCATCTGCTCCCCAAGTAATTGGCTGTTTGAGAGCCGAGAGATTATACTTATCCAGAAGATTGTCTAATCTTGTTTGCATTGTTTCTCGCACATCTTTGGATGAATGTTTTTGAGAATCTCCCATCGCACAAACCACCGCTGAGATTTTTCGATTCATCGACTGTAATAGACGGATAGATTGTTCGAGTCTCCACAACTCTTTGTCGTGTCTTTTTTTTGCCCAATCTGGATAAGGAGTTGGATCCGGTTGAGGAGGACCGACACCAACAAAAGATTGGACGATGACCGCTTTTTCAAATTGAGAAATAGTGGGGAGATAATCTTCGGGATATTGTAGCAATCGTTCTGCAATAATGAACGCTGTATCCTTGACCCGAAGCAGTGTAATCATTTGTCTAACTAAAGAATCTGTTTGTCTTCTGGGACTAAGAACGTAAACAGGACAAATTCTTTCTGAACGGTTGTCTTGTCCATTAGGGGGAATCCCCACTCCATCTCCATCTTGTTCTGTTGGTCGATGATACACCTTAAATTGAGACTGCTTAATGTCTTGTAATATCTTGGCCACAGGGTCATTACTTTTAATTTCGACATGGGGCATATAAGCGAACCATTTCGTCATCTGATTAACAGGGGTTGTTAATTCTAATTCCCAGTGATTATTGTCCGCAGATTTGTAATTATTAATCTCAAGTTCATCTCCTGCTGTCAAGGAAAATTTTTGAGTAGGGTCAGTAATTTGACTGCTATCTAGGGTAGATTGTTTGATAACAGTATTGACTAGAGCTTTCAGTTTTTGAGTAGTCATCATTGATTCTCCTTTTTTGCCTGATTCTGGACAGGTTACTTTAACAACAGCAGACGGTTCACAAATAGGATATTTTCCCTTTGTCAAGTTAAGGAAGTTACAGTGAGTTGGATGCTATTGGTTTCACGGGCCGTCCATCAGGATAGCGAGTGGTTCCAATTCCAATTGTCCAAACGCCAGCCGGACACTTATAAGCGGTAAGCTTGCAACCTTCCCACTTTTTGATCAGATCAATACAGTTCTATGATACTTTCATGGCAAATCCTCCTAAATTAGGTCAGATTATGAGTGTTTATGTAAGTAAAGTGAAGGCGACATTTTTGAGGCAGCGAAGTGCTAAACAGAGACTATTTCTTTCTTTCTCAAAGCACCAAGCTCTTGCTCAAGCATCATTTGAATTTCGGGAATAGCCGGTTTATAAGGGGGATTAATATTCAGGTCTGTCCAGCGATTTTTAACACTTTCATGCAAATTGCTAACATCCCCTTCAAACTGACGAGGTGCTGTTCCCGCTACATTAAATGGCCATTTTGACGTATTATCAAAACGCGCACTACAATTGGGATGAACTCCATGTTGAATATAACTTTTATCTAAGGCCAAACCCAAGGCTTCGACTTGTTCCATCATCCATAATAAAGCTCCATCGGATAGGCCAGATTCTTCCTGAGAACCTCCACCAACGCAACCATGACCCCCCGGAAACCAAACTTGAACCACCTGTTCTTTTTGTTGTCTGATGTGGGTAGAATGGGGACGCATTAGCGTTACATCAAAGACTTTACGAATTTCATCAATGGCAACTGCATGAAACGCCTTTTCAATTGTAGGATTGATGGTCGAATCATAAAAGTGATAACGTTCGTTGAACTTTTCATCTAAATGCAGAGAATGAACGATATCGGGGATACCTAAAGAAGCAACCGTATCCCAACAGCATAGGGCCTTAATGGGAACCCGTCGTCCATACTGATTACGGAAATCAATGGCATTTTTACCGTTAGGTGCGTTATTTGGGTCTTGTTTTTCTCGGTAAATTTCGTAGGCTTTGGGGATTTGTCGGATAAATTCCCGATACAACAAACCACAATTATAAATTAACCCGGCTAAACAGCGTACAGTGTAAGCTCCCCGACTAAACCCAAAGAGATAAATTTCATCTTCAGGTTGATAGTTTAAGCACAGAAAACGATAGGCATCCTGAATCTTATGATCCATGCCAATGCCTAAAGCACCTCCAGCAATTTTAATTAAAGCATCAGTTACCTCGGTATTAGATTGTTTTGTCCCAATGCCTTCGTCATAATAGATGATTTGACGGATGGGGTTGCCCTTAGTATCATCAAGTGGCGTGATAGCTTGTGCCATTTTGACAACATTGGTAGGATAACCTTGTCCTAAATCTTGCCAAGTTCCATCACAACAAACAATAAGACGGCTTTTCATAGCGATGAACCTCCTAGGTTTCTTAAAACTCGCCAGTTTATGGAATATTTGAGGATTCTAGTGAATCATGACTCAAAATTATCGAGATTTTCCTTAAGGTAAAATTTCCGCAAGACTCAACCGAGACAAAGGACGTTTTAACTCTGTTCGGAAGTGATATAGATGAGTTAGATAGCTGGCTTGACTAGGTAAAATTAGATGCGGTACTTATACTTAACACTCTAGATTATTGATCAGAATTTACCGCCCTAAAGACGGCAAATTAATATATTTCTTTAGAGTTCTGTATATAAGTTTACAGAATATTGTTGAGCTATTTATTAATAAAAAAAGTTGAGTTTGATTGAAAACCATCTTAACACCTAAGCTCGCCAATCTGAAGTTTAGCCGATTCTCGATCGCAATTTTAGCCCACCCTAGCACTGCGCTCTTTTCCCACAAGGATTTTTACCTAGAAAAATGATCTGTCTGCCTGAGAACAGGCTATAGTGATCATCAAACCCTCAGTGAAAAACTTCCCGTGTCTTCAGTATTCCGCCTTCCTCCCTATTTTTCCCCCGCTCTGCAGCGTCGAGTCATGAAAACTCTTGCGGCAAAAAAAACCCGTCAATTCTTGACATGGGCGGCAGCTTGTGCTAGTTTTTTGATCCTCTGGGCGTGGAATTGGCAGTTAGTTTTGGCCACTTTAACCGGAGTGGGGGCGATGATTGGAGTTTACCATCTCCAAGGTCAAAACTGGCCATCGCTGTGGCTGTGGGGGCGTGCTTTTTTCAGTGCCGATAGCGGTAAGTTAACTTTAGCGGTAGTCTGTGGTGGTTTGGGCAGTTTAGCCACCTATCTCGCTGTCGCCATTTGGACCTATGCCGAAAATCGCTGGTTGGCCCTGGCCTCAATTTTGCAAGGATTTGGCACGGTTTCGACTTTAATCCTGCTAGGATGGCATTTTCTCGACCATCGCGGTCAAAATGAGTCAAAAAACTTCGATCGCTGGTTAGAAAAATTAACAGTCAATGATCCCTTAATGCGCTTAATGGCAGTCCGACGTTTAAGTGAAATGCAACTTTCCCCCAGTCGTCGAGAACAATGCCAAGAATACTTCCGTTATCTTCTCTCGCGAGAAACCGATGCACAAGTGCGATCGGCTTTACTCGATAATTGTTCCGGCAAAGAAGCAATCAAACCGCAACCTTTACAAATACCCCTACAGGTGAAAAAATCCAGCCTCAAATCAGTGAACAGTGAACTGAAAACTCACAGCTGATAACTGATAACTGAATCCTACCCCACCAAGAAGATAACTGCTATAGTTAAAGCTAAAGCCAAATGTTAACCACTAGAGGCTGAAGAAGATATTTTTTTACACCAAAGTTAACTCGCGCTCCTCGATATTTTGGAACATCAGTGTACTCAGATAACGTTCCCCGAAACTAGGCTGAATCACCACAATTAATTTACCCTCATTTTCCGGTCGTTGGGCCAGTTGAATCGCAGCGCAAAGATTGGCACCGGAAGAAATCCCCGAAAGCAACCCTTCCTCTTTTGCCAGACGACGACCAAATTGAAAAGCTTCCTCATCACTGACAGTAATTACCTCATCAATCAGATCTGTGCGTAAAACTTCTGGAATAAAACCTGCACCGATACCTTGAATTTTATGGGGACCGGGATTACCACCAGAAATCACCGGACTATTGAAAGGTTCCACCGCGACTACTTGAAAACTAGGTTTACGGGATTTAATTACTTCAGCGACTCCCGTAATCGTGCCGCCAGTACCCACACCCGCAACAATAAAATCTACCTGTCCCTCCGTATCTTGCCAAATTTCCTCAGCAGTGGTGAGACGGTGAATTTCCGGGTTAGAAGGGTTGCGAAATTGTTGCAACATATAAGCGTCGGGGATACTATCGACGATTTGTTGAGCGCGTAAAATTGCCCCTTTCATGCCTTGGGAGCCGGGGGTAAGTTCTAGGGTAGCACCGTAGGCTTTTAACATCGCCCGGCGCTCTAAACTCATCGTTTCCGGCATAGTTAAAATCAAGCGATAACCCTTAGCTGCCGCAGTCATCGCGAGGGCAATTCCCGTATTGCCAGAGGTGGGTTCCACTAAAACCGTGGTTTCTGGATTGATTAAACCCGCTTTTTCGGCGCTATTAATCATGTGAGTGCCAATGCGGTCTTTGACGGAAGCAGCGGGATTCATCCCTTCTAATTTCATCACAATTCGGCCAAGACAGCCCTCCGCTTGGGGAATCCGATTCAATTGTACTAAAGGTGTGCGGCCAACCAATTCGGTGACATCGTGAGCGATACGCATGATATTTTCTCAGTCTGGGTGATTCGTGTGCTTAGTTATAGCGGTAAGCTCTCAGCTTTAGCGTTTGAGAATTTACTCACTAGCCAAGGAGGCGCTATATAGCTCACTTATAGCAAAGGCCAGCCCTAGATCGGCAAAATTTCCATTTTCCTTTGTTTCTTCAGTCGGTCCGAGTTGATTCCCAGAAACAGGCAAAACTACCATGACCGATAAGATTGCTTTTTTCCAAAAGCTTATACTTGTACTAAAATAACTATGGATAAGTTACCAAAGTCAGAATTACGGTCATGACCATTAAATCTAATCTAGCCCTATTGAAAGAACAACACATAGAAATTCAGGGCTATTTGAGCGATAGGTTAAAAGCACGTCATCTAGAATGGATTGTAGAACATCTTGATGATCCTGTAGCGGCGGAATTGTTCCAGATTATCATACAAGAACGAAATGATAGAGCCAAAGTTAATTCAACTCAGTCCTTGCAAATATCCAGACACCAGGGCAAAATTGAACAGTTAGGAAAAAGTAATCAGAATTTATCCAACGAGAATGTTGAGCTTAAACAAGAAGTCAGTTACTGGCAAGAAAAAGTTAATGAGTTGCTACGCAAGTTAGAGCAGTTACGTCAAGATTTATTAGACTTTGATCAATCTGAGATTTATCGTTTAGGTCAATGGTTAAAGGCTAGTCTATCTAAAACTGGCCAAGAACGTCAACAGGCTTTACTGGAAAAGGAATTAGTTCATAAAGACAGTTATAATCTAGCGGTGAGCGATCTAAAAAATATTATTCAGGAACAACAGGATGGGATTACACAAATAAAAGATCGAGCCATCTCTACAGTTGAATCTCTGGAAAAAACTAATGATAAACTACGAAGACAACTGGGGGATATTAAAAAATATATTATTAATAACTATGGCGATAAAAAGTGGCAAGAAATCACTCGTTACTTTGCAGATGAACAGGAACTGAAGCAATGAATTTACTACTAGAAGAAATGAGCTATCGCCAATGGCAAAAAAGAAATAGTGAAGTATTTCATGGCCTTTCCCTAGAGCAACAAAGACAAGCGAGAAAAAAGGGCTATTATAATAGCGGCTGGGGAAAGGTTAAAAGCTCTTGGGAGCTTCTTCAGGATTTTAAAAATAATACTTATAAAGTTGTCAGTTTATTTGAGCATGAATTAAATAAAGGAAATCTCGTCAAAGCCATGGATTTAGGAATTATTGAGTCTGAAAAAGCTAAAAAAATGTCTGAAGAAGGAAAACAAGAGTTAGAAAAAATTTCTAACAATTTGCATGAAATAGCAGATAAAGCCTTGGCTAAATATCCTTTATTATGATTATTCTGTACTGCCATGACTAAAATATCAAAATCAAAGTTGTCTCAATTATATAGCTCCGATGAAATTGCAGAAATCTGGAATGCTAATCAACATCTAGCAGTTATCGAACACCCCCAAAAAGGATTAATTAGCCCGAATCAATATCGAACAATGGCCAAAGAAAAACCCTGTCCTTTTTGTGGTAAAAAGATGAAACATGGCGAAGAATTTAAAACTTCTTCTCAGTCAGAAGCTATCAAAAGGGGTTACGAATATAATAATTATCAAGGGGAAAAAGTTATTAATCAAATCAATCAGATATTTTTTCATCCCAATTATGCCACTATCGATCATATAATTAATAAGGTTCGCTGTCCCGAAAAAATGTTTGATTTTGACAATTTACAACTGGTATGCTGGCAGTGTAACCAAGCAAAAAGTGATGATAATGCCTATGAACTTCGTCAAACTTATGAGTATTTATCTAGTCTAGTCGATGAAACAGCAATTCGTTATCCTCTTCTTGAAAAGACCAATGACTTAGCCGAGTTTAACAAACTTTAATTTTAATCAACCTTAATTAACTTTATCATCTGATCAAATAGCCTTCAATTTTAATCGAACCCTCATGGTAAAATTCCACTATAATTGAATTGAGCTAATCTGAGTCAAAATCAATAAATTGTTTGCTTTTGCCTCATGTCTAATACTAAATCCAGTTATTAAAGAATGATTATTTATTCCCCCTTTTGCCTTTTGCCTATTGCCTGTCTTGATATGTAGCATATACTCAACGGATTTAGTATTATTACGTCGCCCTTGAGAAAAGGATCATTTAAAGTCAGGCTAAATTTTTATGAAATTTTCTTGACTATTATGACAAAAAATGCTAATTTTACCGACAATTATCAGTAGTTTTTGATAAAATCATCACAAATTACTGGCAAGTTTAATTATGAAAAGAGGTTGAGCGCCGATGGTCAAACCCGAAACCTAGCTGCTAACAACCGAAAAAGTTGGGTTAGTATGAGGGGAGATACCCTCTGAGGAGTTGCACTAATTATATGGACATCAAATTAATCTTGTTGGCATTGACGGCCGTATTCACCGTCTCTTGTCTCTTTTTCGGCACCCGCAACGGTTTTTACGATAGCGATAACTACGATGGCAACGGTTCCGCTCACTAACCAGTCATCATAATCAGGGTTGCCATGGTTCAACGCTCTACTGCCGTCTGGGGGTCAAAATCCCTTTTATCCTGTTTACCTTTTGGTGTCGGTCACGCGTCAGAAGGGGTTTGTCTCCTCCTGACAATCGGTCCCTATCGCCTACTTTTAGATTGCGGTTTGGCCGATATGCAACCCCTCACCCAAAACAAAAAACCACCCGTAGATCTGGTGTTCTGTAGTCATGCCCACAGCGATCACATCCGTGGGTTAATGGCTCTCCATCAGACCTATCCCCAATTGCCAGTTTATGCCAGTGAGGTGACAGTACAACTGCTGCCCCTACAATGGCCCGATTGTGCTGAGGAAATCGGCAGTTTCTGTCAGGGTTGGCCATGGCGATCGCCGATCGCTCTCTTTGATGATCTCACCGTCGAGATTTTTCCAGCTGGCCACCTCCCTGGGGCTGCCGTGGTTCTCTTCACCTACAAAACCCCCAAACGCACCTATAGGGTCCTCTATACCGGCGATTTTTCCCTGTCTAATTTTCAACTGGTGGAAGGATTATCGATCGATCTGCTGCGGGGAGTGTCCCCCGATGTGCTGATTATTGAAGGCAGTTACGGCACAGAGCGCCATCCCCACCGACGACAGCAGGAAAAACAGTTGATGAATCGCATCTATCATGCGATCGCTGAGGGGCAAAATGTCTTACTACCCGTCCCCGCTTTGGGATTGGGTCAGGAAATTTTAAAATTACTGCGGTCGCACCACCAATTCACAGGCCGCGACATTGATATCTGGGTTGGGGGCAAGATCGCTAAAGCTTGCGATGCCTACCTGGAAATTTTACCACAATTTCCCGCATCTGTGCAAAATTTTGCCAAACATCAGCCCTTATTTTGGGATGAGCGCATCTGTCCCCGGTTGCGAAGGTTGCCAGAAAAACCGACACCTCTAGGGGGAACCACTCCGATAATTTTACTAATCGATCGCCTAGAGGAGGTGAGTAAATATCTGCAAGGGGATAAACCTTGGTTAATGTTAGCTCCCCAACACCTGCACGATATCAACCTGGAGAATCCCCGATTAAAAGCGACACAGCGTTCGCAATTAATTAGCCAAGAAACCTATCTACTGGCCGAACATAGCGATAGTCGCAACACCACCCAACTGATCCATAACCTGCGACCGCAGCATATCATGTTCGTCCATGGCTCGCCCCTATATCTAGCGGATTTGACCAGTTTAGAAGAATTACAAAGCCGTTATCAACTCCATTCCCCGGCCGTGGGAACTCTGGTGGAATTGCCTATTGGCGATCGCTTTATGCAACCGACACCCCCGGCCCCCAGCCACTATGAGGGAGAATTAAATGAATCGGATTCGATCGTCACTATCACCTTACCAGAGCCGATCACCCGGGATCCCCGGTGGAGTAATTTCGCCGATACGGGACTGGTGGAAGCGCGCTGGCAAGGGGAAGAATTATTATTGCGGGGAGTCTCCCAACGGGAGTTATTAAGCGAGAGTCCCAATCGCATCACCAAAGCTTTAGAGGAGATGGATTGCTGTCGTGTCTGTGTCCACTACAAAAGTCAGCGCTGTTGGAATCCCGCTTCTCCCCTCTACGGTTTTAAAGTGGTTCCCGAAGGCTATTGTCCCGTTTTTGAGGCCAATATATAATTAGGGTCTGCGGCAAAAAGTTCCTAACCGTAATTCCCCTGCTGCTGTCCTTCGACCTGATTCTTACCGAGAAGGAGATCAAGTCAAAAAAAGAACCCTTGCCAAAATCTGAAACTGGCTCTCAAAGGGGAAGTCCAGTCATAACTTCTACTGTTTCTCCCGCTTGTATAGTAGTTTTACCCTGGGGAATTATGGCTAAAGCATTAGTACCCGCTAAATTAATTAAATTAGCCGAATTGTGTTGTCCGGGAGCAAGTTGAAATTGATAAACTCCCTCGATAATTTCTATTTTTCCCCAGAGATAAACTTCTCTTTGTCCCTTAGATTTGAGAGTATCGCGGGTGACAACTCGCAGAAATTTGTTCTGATATTCTGTCAATCCCGATAATTTTTTAATGGCCATTTGCACGAAGCGCCAACAGCAAACTAAAGCAGAGACGGGATTACCGGGGATACCAAAGTAAATACAACCGTTAGGAAAAGTAGCAAAGGTTAAGGGTTTACCCGGTTGAATAGCAACGGTGCCAATCAGAATTTTTCCCCCTAATTCCCCTAAAATTCCCTCGATATAATCGTAATCTCCTACGGAAACACCGCCGGTGGAAAGGACGATAGCACTAGAATTAATGGCTTTTCTGATAGTTTCTCTGAGAAGATCGGGATTATCTTTGATTATACCTAAAGGTCTGGGAATTGCCCCTAAACTGGCGACAAATGCGGTTAAAGCGTAGCGATTCGAGTCAATAATTTGACCTTTTTGGAGGGTTTCATCGGGATTAATTAATTCATCTCCCGTGGAGAAAATTGCCACTTGGGGACGGGAAAACACTGTTAATTCGGTAGCTTGTGCCGTGGCTAAAACCGCTATTTCTGGGGAATTAATGGCAATACCAGCTTTTAATAAGGTATTTCCCGCTCGATAGAATGTGCCGCGTTGACGCACGAAAAGACCTATTTTTTCGGGAGGGATAAGAATCGCCACTCGCTCGCCTTGTTTTTGAGTATTTTCCTGCATAATAATCGTATCACTGCCGGCGGGTAACATCGCTCCCGTAAATATTCGCGCTGTTTCTCCCGGTTGAATAATTTCTTCGGGGACTTTGCCGGCGGGAATTTCGGCGATAATCTTTAAAGTAACGGGATTTTCTGGATTAGTGTCTTTGACATCTTCGTAGCGGACAGCATAGCCATCCATAGCAGAATTATCCCAATAGGGAAAGTCTAAATCACTGCTGATATCTTCGGCTAAAATGCGCCCAAAAGCTGCCTCTAGAGAAACTTTTTCTGTTTCTTGTCGGGGTTGAATTTGAGTTAAAATTATAGATTCTGCTTCTTTGACTGAGTACATGGATTAAACAAACAAATGAACCGATTAGCTAGATTAAGGGTGGAAGATATACAAGCTTGGGTCGGGGAAGTGCATTTATCGGATAGCAAGGGTCAGACTCCCTATTATATACCGGTTTTGAACCAAGTTAATCCCGAGGTTTTCGCTCTCCAGATTCACTGTCTTGAGGGGGAGATTTTGTCTTGGGGAGATGAAACTGTAACTTTTCCTTTGATGAGTGTGATTAAACCTTTTTTGTTATTATATCTTTTGAATCATTTAGGGGAAGATGCTGTTTTTCGTCGCGTGGGAAAACAAGCTTCTAGTTATCCTTTTAATTCCTTAACTCAACTGCAAGAGGATCGCGGTTTTCCCCGTAATCCTATGATTAATAGTGGTGCGATCGCCTTGACAGACTTATTAGCAGGAGAAACACCAGAATCTCGCTGTGAAAATTTGCTTTTATGGTTAAATGAAATGGGTAATTGTCAATTATTTCTTGATCACTCTGTGCTTGATTCTGTTCACTCCTATCCTAATGCACACAATCAAGCTTTAAGCTTAGAATTAGAAAAAAATGGTTATATTAGTCATCGTTATTTAGCCCTAGAAACCTACAATCGAATCTGTTGTTTATCTGGAAAAATTGCCGATCTTGCTAATTTAGGTAAGTTAATTTTAGCTTCTTCTTTTGCCGATATAGTTCTGGAAATTATGACTAATTGTGGACTCTATGAAGCTTCCCAACAATTCGCCCTTGAGGTGGGTTTTCCCACTAAATCGGGAGTTAGTGGAGCCCTATTATCAATTGTACCGGAACAGGGAGCGATCGCTTGTTATAGTCCTCTGTTAAATAAGCAAGGTAATTCAATTTTAGGACTTAATTTACTAACACATATCAGTCATTTTGTCAAGTAAATTTAATCTAGGAAAATGACTCTTCGGTAATTGTTATGCCAATAATTAAGTTAAAAATAAAATTCGATGAGAGTGCCTACGCTCAAAAATAGCTGAAATCCATACAGGGAAAGACTTGGGACACAAACGGGTTAATACCAAAAGATAGACAATAGAGTTAAGATTTGATATAACAGCCAAAAACGAGGGTATTTTACTTATGATACTTGACAAATTTGGTTCTTCCGAACTTACCATGTAAAATCAACTAGCAAAATGCCAATTTAATAAACATCTAAGACTAAAGTTTTTAAAGTTTCTAAATCCATAGCCTCTCCTTTTAATCACCT
>NZ_JACJSW010000154.1:0-6804 GCF_014698375.1 Microcystis flos-aquae FACHB-1344
CTGTGTAAGACAGTACATGGTTTTTTAACTGTGGTATGCGACGGTGGTGGAAGCAGAAACTTAAATCGTGAGGTTTAGGAATCGCCGCACTTTTAGGGCGGCGAGGATGTCAAAATCGCTAAACTCTCCCTTTGAGGATTGTCGTTGCTAAGGTAGATACCCCCGCCTATCGGCACCCCCCTTATCAAGGGGGGCAGGGGGGATCGAACCCAAAATCTATCTTCAATTTAATTATAACCAGCTACTTAGCAAAATCTCCTGGCTTTTTCCGGTTATTTCACTAAATAGCTGCGCCATTGTGAGGCAACTTCTTCCAGTAAACGCCAAGTTTTCCCCTCGATCTGTCTTTGTAAATAAAGATCAAAATTGTTGTGTTGTTTGGTATCTTTTTGATGGGGCAATTGTAGAGTTAGATCGTAATCTCCCTGCAAGTGATAAGCGGGTAAATTGCCCACATAAAGCGGTTCCAGACTGGTGACATTAATTTTAGCAATTTTTACCTGCGGATCATCGATCTGTAAAGATTGACTAAGGCGATCGGATGTGTGACGAAATTGTAATAAAAGGGCTTTGGCGACGATTTCTCCGTCGGGGGCAAATTCTTGCGGGGGAGTGACACTACCACAAGCAGTCAGGAAGACAAGGAAAATACTGGTTAAAAAACCGAGAAAACGGCGCATAGAATGATATTTTGAAAAAGAATGGCAGCGGGTTAAGAAGAATTAATTATGACTCAACCAAATGAGCGAGAGAATTTCAGCCAAGCAGAAACAGTGATCCGACTACAAGAGGCGATCGAGCAGTTAAATTCGATCGTTTCCCAACTTAACACGGGAACGGCGACAGTGTTACCCCCAAAAGTTGCTGTTGATAATCTTCTTAACTCAACGCAACAGTTAGCCGCTGCTTTAAAACCAGATGAATTCGCAGAAGTTGAGCAAAGTTTAACCCCAGATTCTCCAATCGAAGCAGCGGAGGGAATCGACGATATTTTACCGGATTTCGAGCAGGTGGAAGGGTGGTGGACGACGATTTTGAGCAAAATTCGCCGACTTTTACCTGGGGGAATTAGCGAAAAAATTCCCGATTGGTTAATTACCGGCTTGTTAACAGGAAGTTTAGTCACTATCCTATTAGTAGCTGTGGTCAGTTTACCGAAAAATACGGCGGAAATTGCCGAAAATATGCCTGAAGTTGTCTCTAGTCCTTCCCCGGCTGCCGGGGAAATTATCGAAACTCCTCCAGAATTAATCGCACCAGAGGCACCGATTCCCGTCCCGATTACCAAAGCAAAACCGCGATTAACTCCCGAACAAAGTTTAGTCGCAGCCATTCAAGCGGAAATTACCGATTTAACTACTCGTTATCCCGCCGGGATTATTTCTACCGTAGAAGCGGATTTTTTGGCTAGTCGTCTAGTAGTTATTTTGGGCGATAATTGGTATAGTCTGGAGGCATCACAACAGGATAAATTGGCTAATTCGGTTTTTCAACGTTGCCAAAGTCTCGATTTTCGCCGCTTGGAAATGAGGGATAACGAGGGAATTCTCCTCGCTAGAAGTCCCGTTGTCGGCGATCGAGTGGTGATTGTCAATCGCACTCAACCCACCGCTGCCATCTCCTCTGGTGAGTAGTTTTGAGCGCGGGGGGAGGGAGTTTCGGACAAAGACAGCCTCAAGAATTCTCGCCCACCAGTCCGCTTTTTCCCCTCGCTGGTTAGATATCTAAATATACACAAAAATTAGTGATCCCTGACTTAACAGTGCTATAATTGGCTAGGTAAAATTTTGTAACGATTTTTAATCTTGAACCTACCCGATAGTCAATGCTTCCCCCCGCCCGGGTGGGCCGCAGCAATTTTGGTGCGAGAAAAATTGCTCCGATCTAACCCAACTCCCTTAAACCTTTCTAGGGTCCCCCTAACCGCCAAAATTTTGCCCTAACTACCAAGAATTAAGAGATTTCAAACTATACCATGAACTCTGTTATTCGTCAACAGCGAGCGCTGATCACCGGAGCCGGCAGCGGCATCGGCAAAGAAACCGCCCTCGCTTTCGCCAAGGCGGGAATTAATCTGGTTTTAATCGGTCGCGATCAGCAAAGATTGGCAACCGTGGCGGGAATGGCGGCAGATTTAGGCGTATCAGCCCAAGCTTACCCCTTAGATTTGGCAGATATCCCGGAAGTAGCTCCTAGTATCGCTAAAATCGCCCAAGAATCCGGACCGATCGATATCCTGATCAATAATGCTGGCATGGGTTACACAAACTCCTTGGCCGACACACCTTTGTCAGACTGGCAGCGGGTGATCGATCTCAATTTAACCAGTGTTCATCAGTGTGTGCAAGGAATTTTACCTGCCATGCGTCAACAGGGGGGAGGCACGATCATTAACGTTTCCTCGATCGCCGCCGATAATTTCTTCCCTGATTGGGGGGCCTATAGTGTCAGCAAAGCTGGATTAGTGGCATTTTCTCGCATTTTAGCGATCGAGGAGCGGGCTAACGCCATTCGCGTCACGATTATCACCCCCGGGGCTGTCAATACTCCCATCTGGGACAGCGATAGCGTCAAAGCAGATTTCGATCGCTCGGCCATGTTAACCCCGGATATCATCGCTGAGGCCATTCTGCAAGCGGTGTTACTGCCCAAACAGGCCGTAGTGGAAACGATGACCATTATGCCCAGTGCGGGGGCATTATAACCCGAAATACTTCTATTTATCAATCAATTCGCCTACAGGCCTCTTCATTATGACCATAGCTTCTTCTAACGGTTTAAACGGTAATTTAACCGACGCTATTCAAGCACGCATGACCACTCGCCCCGATCGCAACACCCACAATGGCAAAACCGCTCAAATTCATCCAACTTCCGACGAAAACAAAGAACAGATGATGGATGCGGTCAGAAATATCCTGATCTCGGTGGGGGAAGATCCCGAAAGAGAAGGTTTATTAAAAACCCCCAAACGGGTGGCCGAAGCGATGCAGTTTCTCACCCAAGGCTATCAACAATCCCTAGAAACCCTCGTTAATGGTGCGATCTTCGATGAAGGTCATAATGAGATGGTATTAGTGCGCGATATTGACTTTTTTAGTCTCTGTGAACATCATATGTTACCCTTCATGGGGCGGGCCCACGTTGCCTATATTCCTAACCAAAAGGTGGTCGGATTAAGTAAATTAGCCCGCATTGTGGAAATGTATTCCCGTCGTTTACAGGTCCAAGAGCGCCTCACCCGTCAGATTGCCGAAGCGATTCAAGAAATTCTCGACCCCCAAGGGGTTGCCGTCGTCATGGAAGCAACCCATATGTGCATGGTAATGCGCGGGGTGCAGAAACCGGGATCCTGGACTGTCACCAGCGCCATGTTAGGAGTCTTCCAAGACGAGCAGAAAACCCGCGAGGAGTATCTTAACCTGATCCGTCATAAACCCAATTTCTTCTAGTCCCGGAGATGGGGAAATGGGGGAATTCAACTAAAACCCCAACACCCAAAACCTTCTAACTGATCACTGATCCCTGAATTTTTGCAGTCGCTCTAGCAAGAGGGCGACTTTTTTGAGGTCTTTATCACCAGGCGATCGCTCAACGCCGCTAGAGACATCAATACCCTGGGGGTGCAGCCGAGTTAAAGCTTCACTAATATTATCGGGGTTGAGTCCTCCGGCCAGAAACCAGGGCAAGGGGGGCGAAAAACTGGCTAAGGCTTGCCAGTCTAAGGTGTGTCCCGTACCGCCGAGCAATTGGGGATGGTAGGCATCTAACAGTAAAGTATCGACGCTATTGAAGTAAATTGCCGACTTTTCCCAACTTTCTCTGTCTTTGATCCGCAAAGCTTTGATAATTTCCCGGTCGGGTAATAATTGCCGCAACTTTTGGCAATATTCGGGAGATTCTCTACCATGTAACTGCACACTTGTCAAGGGGGTTTTAATAGTTATTTGCTGAATAATTTCCGGTTGCTCGTCGGCAAAAACCCCGATCAAATCGATTTTGTCGGGTATTGCGGCGGTAATAGCGTTAATTTGCTGGATTTTGACGTAACGAGGCGAACTCGGTACGAGGATAAAACCTAAGGCCGTAGCTCCTAAATTGGCGATCGCTCGCCCCTGGTCCGGTTGGGTAATGCCGCAAATTTTAATTCGCATTTAATCTTATTCGCAAAACGTTACAAAAACTGTTAAGTATTCAAACAAAAAGCAGTTTCGGGTCAAGAGCTTTTTATAATGCCCTGTGATTAACAAAATCTTATCAAGACTGGAGCGCAAATGATCCCTTCCGCCTTACTTTTAGCCACTGCTCAAACCATTCCCTGGAATTTATCCGTCGGCATTACCATGACGTTAGCTAACCTAGTAGCCTTCGTTATCGGTTATTTTGCTATCCAAAATACTGGGGCCGGCCCTGCTTTACCCTTGCCGCAGTTAGCCTCGAAAAAAAGCTTCGGTCTGCCGGAATTATTGGCTACCATGAGTTTTGGCCATATTCTCGGTGCGGGACTGGTTCTCGGTCTTTCTAATGCGGGTATTCTCTAATCAGTAATCAGTAATCAGTGACCGGTAATCCTCAGAGAGAGGAGCCAGTAGTCAGTAGTCAGTAGTCAGGAGAACTAAGTAGGGTCTGCTGAAAAAGTTTGTTGGTGGGGGCAGGGTGTGGGGTGTGGGGTGTGGGGTGTGGGGTTTTACCGATTTTGAGGTAGTCAGTTACCTAATTTTCAGGGAAAAAGTACCTGAATTTTACCCCCGATCCCTCCAATGGCTGGCACTTTTTGAGGGGAAAAAAGTCCAAAAGTCTTATCCAACAAGGTTTCTAGATTTATTCAGCAGACCCTAAGTATAAAGATATTTTAGGCAACTTCATCCCTATTTTCCCATTTTTGAACTCTCAAAAGTTAATTATGTCAGAAGTCTAGTAATCGTCAAGATCGGGTGATTATTCTGGCTGCTGGCGAGAAAATTAAGAAAGCAGTGGCCCCAGTCGAAGCTGGAGACTTTGCTAACAAAGAAGAAGCAGTATTTGCTAAATTAACTCATGAAAGTTAGATGGCTGCGGAAAGAAGTATCGAAAATAATTGGTAAATGCGAACGTTGCTAATCGCTTAATTAATCGTAAATATTGCCTCTAAAGTTAATCTCATAAATAAAGATTTCGTCTGTCTCCTTGCCGATTTCAAAAATAACTCGCATTTTGCCAACACGAATTCTGGAGAATCCTTTTAACTCACCTTTAAGTTTTTTTATATCAAGTTCTTCAGGGGGATAAACGTTTTGAGTTTCAAGGCAGGTTTTGAGAATACCAATTTTAGTCAAAACAGATTTTCGGCTATTGGCATCTAGTTTCTCCAAAAATTTATTGGCTGATCTACTGATCCTGATCTTCACGATTAAACCAGCCTGTAATATCAACGAAGCCGTCGTCTTTGTAATCAACAGGATTAAAGGTTGCTTCTATGTCAGCTTGTTCTATATCATCAACATAGGGAATCAGCATCTCGAAGAATTTAAACCATTCTTCCCGCATAACTTCGCGGACGCTTTCCTTGATGATGGTTTTGAGCATTAGAGCATCTAAGGTGTTTGCCGGCTCCATATATTTTCCTCCAATCTACTTGAATTGTAGCAGCAGATCAAGAAAACGGGTTTCTTACAGCAGCTATCTTAAGGATTTTAGTTTTCTCAAGCCACTATTCGAGGCAAGTCAAGAGATTGGGAGAAATTCAGGTAATCTAAGGATAGGCGGTTAAAGTGCATCTTAGCTTACCTGATAACGTTCTTAAAATCTATCTTCGGCAAAAGTTACTCATTTTAGCTATCTAGCTATATAAATAAGTAACTTTACAAGGTTTTAGATAGAGTTTTGGTTTCTATATTTAACCCCGATCCTCACAAACAAAGTCCACTACTCGATCGATTTCTCGGGATGAGCGGATGCGACGACTACCGCTGCCGAGTTCGCCACCACGACAATTGGCCCACCAACGCTCGCGACTGCCATTAACGATCGCATCAAATTCTCTAATTCTGCCACTATCATAATAACTGCGGCGATCAACGACAAAACGACCGATATTGGGGAGGCGAAATTCTTCATAAACATTACCTTCCCAACCGCCACCAACATTACCGTGATGGTCGTCCATGCGTACCTCAAACTCGCCCCGACAACCATTTCTGACCACAATATTGCCGTTTTGGAAATCCCAATTACCCTCACAGGGAGCAGCGGAGCGAGTGCGGGTTAATCTTACTTGGGCCGATCTAGCGTTGACGGGACAGCGAGTAGTGCGACCGTTTTGACTTTCACAATTAATTCTCATGGTTCTGGCCGCTGCTGGCTCGCTCCCTAGGGGATAAATTAGCAACAAACCGAGACTAGATAATAAAATTTGGCGAAACATTGTCTTAATCTCCAAGAAATTCTCTAGTTTATCCTACATGGGTATCCAGAAAATGAGTAGTAGTTGCTTGAGATGCGTTAATCAACAAAAAAGAAGGGTGATTTAACTTCACCCTTCCCCCTATTCGGTAAATTTTCTTGCCATCTTTAGAGAGCGTTACCGCGAGGTAATACTTCTTCAGGGAAGATAAAGTTTTCGTGGGGTTGGTCTTGGGGAGCCATCCAAGCTCTCAGACCTTCGTTAAGCAGAATATTTTTAGTGTAGAAGGTTTCAAATTCCGGGTCTTCCGCCGCTCTCAATTCCTGAGAAACGAAGTCATAGGCCCGGAGGTTAAGGGCTAATCCCACCACACCCACAGCACTCATCCATAAACCAGTCACGGGGACAAAGAGCATGAAGAA
>NZ_JACJSW010000155.1:0-38074 GCF_014698375.1 Microcystis flos-aquae FACHB-1344
ATAATTTTGCTAATAAACATAGCAAAATTATAGATGATTTCCTGACCTAAGATCACATTTTATTCTTTTTTCCACTTCAATCTAAGAATTGAGAAAAAAGCAAAACCCTCCATCATACCATAAAAAAATTATGCAAGAGGTCTATTATCGGGCTTTGACCCCGGAAGAAGAATCGCAGTTGACCGCTGCTTTGCTAAAACAGGGTTGTAGGAATCCTAAAGCGATGAAATTTGATGTTGAGACTAACCTATTTGAAGCAGAAGATGCTGTGTGTGAGGGAGGAAGAAAGTATGATATTTACCTTGATAAAAACTTTAGGATTGTTTCAATGAAACCAGACTAAAAGATCAAATCCCTGAGAACCTTTTACTGGTCGCTGCGAAGATTACCGATCAGGTATAACAAAGCCATTCTGACAGCGACACCACTGGTAACTTGTTGGGAAATCAGACTAAAATCGGGATCGTCCATTAAATCGGAACTAATTTCCACTCCCCGATTCACAGGACCGGGATGAAGTACCTTCACCCCCGGTTGACAGGATTGCAAACGAGGACGAGTAATGCCAAAACTTTGATGATATTCCCGTAAACTGGGCAAAAGATTGGCAGTCATTCGTTCTCTTTGCAGTCGCAGGGTCATCACAAAATCGGCCTTTTCTAAAGCTGGTTCTAAATCCCAGTGGAGAAATAGGCGATCGCACAATTCCCCAAAATATTTCGGCAGTAGGGTGGGGGGTGCGGACAAATGTACTTCCGCCCCAGCCGTGGTTAAACTCCAGATATTGGAACGCGCCACACGAGAATGGAGTATATCCCCGACAATAGCGATTTTTTTGCCCTCTAACAATTCTAAACGGGGATTTTCCTCATCTAACAGACAACAGATCGTAAACAGGTCTAAAAGTCCCTGGGAGGGGTGTTCGTGTTGACCGTCCCCAGCATTAAGAATACTGACCCCCGACTGCAAACGATCCATTTCTGCGGCAATTAAATCGGGAACCCCCGACTGTTGATGTCGGATAACAAAAATATCCGTACCCATGGCCACATAGGTTAAAGCGGTATCGAGAATCGTTTCACCCTTAGTCAAACTGGAACTACCCGGGGCAAAATTGAGAACATCGGCCGAGAGACGTTTCGCAGCTAGTTCAAAACTACTACGGGTGCGGGTGGAAGGTTCAAAAAAAAGATTTGTCACCACTTGACCTTGTAGGGCCGGCACTTTCTTGGTACGTCGGGAAAGAACTTCACGAAAACTAGAGGCCGTTTGTAGCAGGGTTTGGTATTCTTCCGGTTGCCAGTCTTGCAATCCCAAAATGTGGTGTCGGAGCCAAGTGAAAGCCATAGGCGTTAAGGAGGCGGTAAAAACGGCAAATTTCGTCTATGCTATTGTAGGATTTCTTTGCATCAGGTTAATAAATAGGGTTTATGAGAATTAATTTTTCCTTCTGTCAGATCACTCTTGCGATCGCTTTATTTCTCAATCCCTTGCCGGCGATCGTTGCCCAGACTGCCACCTCTGGGGAAATGGTATCACCGACCACGGGCATTAATTACACTCGCCTGAAAAATTTCCTCGCTCAACAAAATTGGCGGCAAGCTAACGATGAAACCCGTAATTTAATGCTGAAAGCAACCGGACGGGAATTACAGGGCTGGTTTACTATGGAAGACCTGCAAAAATTGGCCTGTTGGGATCTGCAAAAGATGGATCAACTCTGGAAAGAAGCTTCCGGGGGTCGTTTTAGTTTCAGCACCCAATTTCGCATTTTTATCGAGACGGGTAATCGACCGGGTCGCCTAGTGGCGATCGAAAATTTTCAAACTTTTGGCGATCGCATCGGTTGGCGTAAAGATGGTGATTGGATTATTTTTAAAGAGAATCTTAACTATACCCTCAATGCACCCGTCGGTCATCTGCCGGCGCCCCGGGACGAATATCAGATCGCCGGTGGTCGCCTAGAATACACCACCCTCGCCCAAAGATTAGTTACCTGTAATATTGTTAGCTTAGGGCAAAGCAAACAATAGACCTCTTGTAAAAATCAAAAATTGTTGTTAGGGTTAGGAGTCAGTAGTCAGTAGTCAGTAGTCAGGAGAATTAAGTAAGAATGAATAATAATCAATTAAATGGTCTATTTACGGATTTTATGCCATTTAATCCTTATTTTTGCCGTTTTTGAACCCTCAAAAATTAATTATGCCAGAGGTTTAATAATCACGGCGATCAATTCTGTAGAGTAAAATTTAAGGAAAAGCTTCTCTCCTCATCTTCCCTTTTTTTCCGATTTACTAGCACTTTTTCCGCTAAAAACCCCTAAATTTAACAATGATTAAACGATCCGTTAACCTATCGAGAGCGATCGGTTCGTCGATCGCCGTTTCCCTAATTATCACCAGTTGCGCCCCCCAAACCCCCCAAGCCACTGGACCGGCGGCTGTTCCCGTCAAACTGCAAACCCTCGGCACCGACAAATTAGTGCAAAGTAGCGAATTTGTGGGTACTTTGATCGCCCAAGAGCGTGTTAGCGTCTCCCCTCAGATTACCGGTCGGATTCGGACTATTTTCGTTAAATCTGGCGATCAGGTAACTCAGGGACAAAAAATCGCCGAATTGGATCCCGAACAACAACAGCAACAGGTAAACGCCGGCATCGGCCAGGTAAATTCGGCCAAAGCGAACCTCAATGCGTCTGAGGCGGATTTAAGGCAAAGACAAGCGCAAGCGAGGGCAAATAAAGCCCAAATTGCCCAGAATCGGGCAAATGTGGCCAATGCGGAAGCTAATGTTAAAAGTCAGATCGCCACCTTGAGCGCCGCCGAAGCTGATTTACAGAGAGCGAGAGCTAATTTAGATTTAGCGGAAAAAAACCTAAAAAGAGCCGAATTTCTGGTCAAACAAGGCGCACAGCCCCAACAGGACTTAGATGATCGCCGCCGCGACATTCAGGCCGCCAAGGCAGAAGTAGAAGCCCGGTCTCAAAATCGTGATGCGGCCCGTCAACAGGTGACGGCGGCTAGAGCTACCTTACAGGCAAACAAAGAAGCATTAAATATCGCCATTGAAAACGAATTAGCCTCACAGCAACAGGTGGCGGCGGCAGCGGCAACAGTGAACAGTCGTCAAGCGGCGGTAGCCAGCACTGAGGGGCAATTAGGGGCGACGCGTCAGAATTTAGTTTTTAACACCATTACCGCCCCGATTGATGGTTTTGTCGGCGATTTTAATCAAAGAAAAGTCGGCGATATTATCTCCCTGGGTGAAGAATTAACCTCGTTGACTAACAATAAAACTTTGGAACTAAATGTGCAGATTCCCGTGGAATTACAACCGCGTCTGCGCGTCGGGCTGCCCGTGGAAATTATTAATCCCGATGGCAGTGCGGGGGTTCGCGGTCAAGTAACTTTTATTTCCCCCACAGTTTCCCAAGCTACCCAATCGGTTTTAGTGAAATTTTCCTTTACTAATGATGGCAGTCTTCGCAATAACCAATATGTGCGGGCGCGGGTAATTTGGGATCAAAAACCGGGGGTATTAATTCCCACCACGGCAGTGACTAGCATCGGGGCGCAAAATTTTGTTTTTGTGGCCGAAAAAGAAAAGGCTAAAGAAGGTCAAGAAAATGCCGAGGAGCGTTTACTGGTCAGACAAAAACCAATTCAAGTCGGCACAATTCAAGGGCAAGCTTATCAGGTTATTTCTGGAGTAAATGCTGGGGAAAGAATTGCTATTAATAATATTCTTTCTCTCCGAGATGGTACAGCTATAACTGTTAGTCAGCAGTAATTTTTATGAGTAATTCGATTACCGTTCGTACCCTGTCAGCGCAACTAATTACCGCCGAGAGTTTCCGTCCCTACGGTCAATTAATAATCCCTAGTCATGATGGAAAACCGTTTGATGAAAGCGATGCACAACTGCATTTAAAAAACGGTGTGCCACGCTTTTATATTATGCGTTTACAGACTCGCGGACGTAAATTTAAGCGAATTACTCGTCATAGTCAATGTACCCAATGTCTTGGTTCTTTGGGGGGACAAGAGTGGTTTTTAGGAGTGGCCCCCCCTAGTCCTTATCCTCAACCGGATTTGGAAAAACTAAAGGTTTTTCGCATCCCCGGGGACTGTTTTATTAAATTAGAGGTGGGAACTTGGCACGCTGGCCCACTTTTTGATCAACCGGCGATCAATTTTTATAATCTCGAATTGAGCGATACTAATATTGTCGATCATTTTACCTATAATTTTGCCCAAGAGCAGTTAATAGAATTCGAGATTGTTGATTGAAAAAAATATTTTTTTTACCTAGTGGGACTTAGGCGTTTTCGGTCAGCAAAAAAGGCTCAAACCATTACGGGACAAAGGGTTAACCTCGATTTATGATTTTCCTTGATCTATCTGGGTTTCAGCGATTTTGGGCTTCTCGAAGTAAATCCCAAGCGGGGATTGGAGTTGAGGCTTTTATCGATTTGTTTTTTGTCTAAGTCCCACTAGGGTTTGCTGAATATCGGTGAAAGCTGACAGGGGGACAACGTGAGTTCGATGAAGTTAAAAAAGGGCAGAAGGTAGAGCAGGTAAGCCTTTTGTCGATGCCAAGTCAATGACCGATCTTACTTTTCCCGCTAAGTCTGAAAACGATGACATAATCAGGGTTTCAAGCTCTCCACAGTTTTCAATAAGCTAGTCTTAATGACAATAAGCGACGAGAGAAGAGGACTTCGAGATAGGGGGAAATCAAAGGATCGCTCAACTAAAAAGATAACGGGAAAAGTCAGAATGACTGATAACTTATTCCTATCGGAATTTTTAACACTTCTGCATAAATCACAGGTCTTCTAACGAAAATATAATATACACCTCCAAAACCAAAATGCAGAACTTATTGAGACAGCTAAGGCGAAACCGCAAAAAACCGCTAATCTTTGGATTATTTGGCGCAGCAGGATGTCTGGTGACAGAGATCGCACTGAGTGAAGTTTACAGCGTTTCTCGTAAAGGTGAAGTATAGATTAAACCTTGCCGAAGTAAGGATTTCAGTCGCAAAAACCTACCTCATCTATCGGATAAACTCTGTATCTCAATGCCACAGTTTTGATGACTCCAATATAACAATTAATCATTCCGAGGACTGCCATTATGATCATGCACAATAACCACTCACAACAAATTCCGGATAATTCTCAAAAAATTCAATCCACTATTCAACAGTTTCAGGATTACTTCGCTATTTATCAGAGTGTTTTTCCTTATCTACCTATTAAAGACACGGAGAAATCCTCAATTGAAAAACGAAAAGACTGGATTAGTAAGTTGAAACAAACAGAATTTCATGTCGCTTTTCTCGGTTCTTATTCGGCGGGAAAATCAACAATAATTAATGGAATTTTAGGACGAGAAATTCTCCCTGAAGCCAATACATCAACCACTGCATTTCCCACTATCGTTAAAAAAGGAGAAAAAGATCAAGCCTTTATTTACTTTATGGATGACAAAGCGCAAAGGATACTTTACGATAGTTTTATAACTGAAATTGGTCACAAAATTGGTAAAAATTTGTCAAATGAATCTCATGAACCTCTGGGAAAACACTTTCAAAGCATTGAGGAAGCCATTAAACAATATGAAACAGAAACTGGAAGTTCTATCGATCAACAAGCTTTAGGCAAAAGTAGATTGCTTGTAAGAAATTTGACAAATCCAAATTCCAATTATCAAGGAAGAAAAGAAATTCAACTATCAGAACTTGGCAACTATGTAGAAGGCTATGAAGGAGCAATTTATGTTGATAAAATTGAAGTGTTTGTAGAAAATTTGAATATTGCGGACGGCATTGTATTGGTTGATTTACCAGGACTAGGGGTGGACAATAAACGCCATGAAGAATTTACTCAAGACTACATCAAAGAGAAAGCAAAAGCTTTTGTCGTTTGTATCAACCCTTTCAATGTTCTTCAAGGGAAAGAAATAGAATTTTTAGCTGAAATCAATAAGAAGAATCCAACGATTATTCAAAGGGCATTTTGGGTTATTAATCAATGGGATTTACCGGATAATACTCACAAACTAGAAGCTATTAATAGCTTTAATCAACGGGTTGGCGACTATAATTTTACCATTAAGGAAGAGCGGAAATTTCAGACTTCTGCCCTCAACTATTTATTGTTAAAGACAATTGCTCAAGGAACAATTAACCAAAGTCAAAAATTACGAGGACATCTTGACAATTTGAAAAAAATTGGCTTAGAAAACGAGCCTTCTAAGGATCAAGCTAAAGACTTGCTCCTTCATCATCCGGATATTGTTCTCTTTTCTCAATTCCTTGAATCTCTATATAAATATTTGAATAAAGAGGCAAAAGATGAGTTTATTGCAGATGCGAGAAAAGAACTTCTGGAGATTATCCGTAAATTAGAGCGATTGTTGAAAGAACCCTATCATCAATATAGTCAAATCTCCAATCCTCAAGATGACATGAAAATACGTGCTGTTAGTTCACAATCTCGGTTTTTTATAGATCAGTTGAAGAAAAAAGTTAAAGAATTTTCCCAACAAATTCGCACGCACGAAGATAGTCAATTTTGGAAAGAGTCTGACACCCATGAAGTGATTCGAGAACTTGACAAAAAAATAATGCAAATAGATAAAAAAGAACTGAAAAATTATCTGAGTGAAGGACTAGATATTAATGGTCATATATCTAGATTACCTAATTTTGTAACTGAAAAAATCAAACTGACTTCATCGATGAGAAAAAAATTAATATCGGTAGTCGATATTCCTTTTACCCAGCGATTAAGTACACTTCTCAGTGATTTACAAACCATTAACCTAAGTTATTTACCCGAAGAAGTGTTAAAAAAACTAGAAGATAACCTTTGTGAACGAGATATTTCGATGAGATTAAGTGGTCTAGCTGATGCTTTATTCTATCAGTATGGAGACGAGCTTGAGACGATTGGATTGAGTCTCAAAGACTGTAGTGGTCAGACATTTTCTGAGCGTTTAGATCAAGCCCTAAAAATGTATAAAGATAAACTGGAAGAATGCACAAAAAAACTTGTCAAAGAGTTGAACACAAATATTTGGTATAGCCTGAAAAATCATGCAGAATATTTGGAAGAAAAGTTACTGGAACTATTTAATGATTGCCAAGATGAAATATCCAGTCAAATTGCCCAAACTATCAAGCTTGATGAGGCTATTGCTTCTGAAGTTACTAAACAAACTACGATCACTAATAGTTACGAAAAACTGATTACTTTAAAAAGCTCAATTAAGAGTAGTTTAGAAACACAAATCCCTGTAGAGGTTGAACAATTTACTCGCTAATTGACTGTTTATTCAGCAATGCCTTTTTTTGTGTACTTTTGTGACAGCTTTGGCATAAATCACAGGTCTTCTGGCGAATAGATAATATAGTCCCCCGAAATTAAAATGCAGAACTTATTCGGCCAGATCAGGCGAAATCTCAGAAAACTCCTAATTTTTGGATTATGTGGTGCGGGAGGATGTCTGGTAGCGGCGATCGCACTAGGAGAGGTTTTTCTCACGGTGACTGAACGTCCGCCGATTGTCGAACAGAATCCTCAATCTGTCGTAATGTTGATTGATACCTCCGGCAGCATGAACGATGACAATAAATTACAAGAGGCAAAAAATGCCGCAAAAGCCTTTATCGAGCGACAGGACCCCTCGGTTAATCGCTTCGCGGTGGTCGGTTTCGGCAGTCAGGTTCAAATTGGCACAGGACTAACCTCCGATTTAGCCACCCTCAATCAAGCCATTGACAATTTATCTGATGGTGGGGGGACAAGAATGGATTTAGGACTGGCAACGGCGATTGAGCAACTAGAGTCTAGCAGCTCCGATCGTCATATCTTGCTGTTTACAGATGGACAACCCGCCCCGGCTCCTTCTCCAGAACAAATTGATATTATGATTGTTCTCGACGTTACTAGCAGTATGAATGAGGAGATCGCCGGAGTACAACAAGGCATCCAAAACTTTGCCCAAGAACTCAAAAAACGGAAACTTGATGCTCAAATAGGCCTAATCGCTTTTGGCGATCGCTTATTTGGCGAAGAGCCGCAAATTCTCAATTTTGATGGTTCTGTATTTACCCCTGATAGCGATCGCTTTAGTGAGCAAATCGGCAGCATTCAACAGGTTAACGGCAATGATCCGCCAGAAAGTAGCTTAGATGCTCTGGCATTAGCTGCCCGTCAGCCTTTCCGTTCCCATGCAACCAAAGTCATACTGCTGATTACTGATGCTCCTCCTTTAATACCCGATCGAGAAATTCCTTCTTTAGAAGCAACCACTAATGTTTTAAAGGAAAATCAAATTGCTCAACTGCACTTAGTCATTCAACCTGATGATCGCGCTACTTTTAAACAACTGCAACTCTCCGCACCTGGAGAAACCTTCTTACTCGGTGAAACCGCCGCAGGACGACAAGGATTTGAAAGTGTACTCCCCACCATCGGTAAAGCCATCGCTGAAACAACCCTGAAAGAAGAAGATCGCCAACCGATTGTAGAGGCGACCCTAAACATCGGTCAAACTGCTCTGAGCCAAAAAATCAATATTATTGCCGTCGGAACAGGAGATGCCGATCAAAACTTTCTGACTCAACTGACGGGAGAAGATAAAAAAGTCTTCTATGCTAATTCCGGAGAATTTGACCAAGCCTTTCAATCTGCGGCAAAACTCATCTATGATTCGCAGCTGATCGGAGAACAAAAGCAAAATCAAGGAATTTTATACACTTTACTGAGCCAATCTCTTCCTAAAAATCAACTGCAAACCCCTCAATTTAGATTTATCTATGATGCCTTGCGGACGGGTGGCTGGACGGCTATCCTGTCTGTGGGTGCTTCTTTAGCGTTAATTGTCGGGCAGAACCTCTATCAACGTCGTCGCCGCCTTCTTTCCCTGGGCGAGACAAGCATCGGTACAGTGGGGGGAATCGTTGCTGGATTGGTTGCCGGTAGCTCAGGACTCCTTGTCTCTCGTTTTCTCATTCAAAGCATTCCCACCCTTGCCCCAGGGGGGCCACTTCTGGGTTGGACGATTTTAGGGACAATGCTTGGCGGCGGCATGGCTCGTTTTGTCCCCAATCTGAAAATCGGCAGGGCGGTATTGGGCGGGTTTCTCGGTGGCGCGATGGGAGGAATGGGTTTTGTTTTGCAAGCTGGAGCGAGTAATGAGATGGCCGGACGTTTAGCGGGTTCAGCGATTTTGGGTTTTTGTATTGGCATGATGATCGCTCTTTTGGAACTGCTGACTCGACAAGCTAAACTGATCGTGCATTGGAGTCCTACGGAACAACGAGAATTTTTATTAGGCTCTCGCCCGATCATTTTGGGCAGTTCCTCGGAAGCCAATATTTACTTACCCAAAAAACAGGGTTATGCCCCGATCACGGCTCAGGTTTTTCAAAAAGGGGAAAACATTATCATGCAGTATAACTCGTCTTATGGACAGGCCAAGGGAATGAAAAAACTAGAGCATCAATTAAAGGACGGTGATCGCCGGAAATTTGGACAGATTACGCTGGAGGTAAAAACATCGCCCGAACCATCCAATCGAATAATATCAACTCATTAATCTTAAATCTTATTTTGGTTGCCCAAATGGTAGTCTATAAATTCTTTCTTAACCTGAAAAATTCGCCAGAAAGATATGATTATCCTCTAGATCTAACCGCTGATCAGGAAAATAATCCTGAAACTATCTTCACCAAGGAAATTCGCCAAGCAATCCGAAAACATTTTCAAGCAAGAAGCTCATGCTCTATCAACGATCACCGTCTCAATCAAATTATCGCCGCTTGGGTCGAAGATATCCGAGAAGGCTATCGAGAAACTGTCCTGACCCTAGATTTACCCCTACTGAGCGAGTCGAACCTTGAAAACATCCAAGACGAAGGAAATCAAGAGTTACCCCCTCTTTTTACCCCCGATTTAGGGGCTATAGAACCCATGGAGGGAATGTTTCCCCCTTTAGAAGACATTTTCAACACTTAACCTATTCTCTGAAGGAAATTTTAATGCTTAACGTATCTATTACCCCCCATCGAGAATTTTTACCTGCCGATACTCCAGATCAGCGACTGTTTATTATGCTGAAGTTGCGACCAACCCAAGAAGTCGCTCAAACCCGTCCTTCTACTACCTTTGTCTTTCTAATTGACACCAGTGGCTCGATGTACGAAATTGTGGCCGGCGATTTTCAACCCACCGGTGAAACTTATATGCAAGATGGGAAGGAATACACGAGAGTGGTGGGCGGCATTGCCAAAATCGACATGGTTATTGAGTCGCTTCGCACCCTGATTAATTCAGGACGCTTCACCCCGGAAGATCGGATTGCTCTGATCCAATTTGACGATCAAGCCTCTACTCTGATTGGCTTAACACCAGTTACCCAAACCCGTCAACTGGAAGATGCGATCGCAAAACTGCGAAATTTTAGCGGTGGAACTTGTATGGGGAGAGGCATTAATCAAGCCCTTGCTCTCCTAGCTAATCAAAGCATGACTAGCCGCCATACCATGATTTTTACCGATGGCGACACCTTTGATGAAGATGATTGCCAAAACTTAGCCCAACAATTTGCCAGTCAAGGGATTTCGATTACGGCCCTGGGTGTGGGCGAGTTTAACGAAAACTTGCTCACAGACATAAGCGGCAAGACGGGAGGGCATTGCCGTCACATTGTTCCAGGAACGGCTAGTGGTAACGATGTTTCTATTACCGATCTTCCTAACCTTCTACTGGCAGACTATCAGCAAGCCCAGCAAGAAGTAATTAACAATCTTGTCCTCAGCTTAAAAACTGTTCAGGGAGTCAAACTGCTGCGCGTTACCCGTGTTTATCCCGATTTGGCAGAATTTTCTTTAAATCAAGCTCCCTATCCCATTGGTGCCGCCAAAGCAAAGGATGAAACCATCTTCATCTTAGAATTTGCTATCGATAGTCGTCCTAGTTCAAAAATTCGTCTGGCTCAACTGGGCTTGACTTATGACATTCCTGGCTTAAACCGACGGGGGGAATTACTACCGCAGAACGTTGTTGTCCAGTTTGTGCCTGGACAGGGGGGGACAGCGCAGGTCGATCAAGAAGTTATGGGATACGTTCAACAACGCAATATTTCCCAATTAGTTGACGACGCAACTCGCATGGCAGAGAGTAACCCCCAACAAGCTGAAAAACTCCTGGAAACTGCCCGTCGTATCACGGTTCAAATTGGCAATGATGCTATGCTCGAATCTCTCAATGAAGGGATTGAAGAATTGCGAAAAACTCGCCAGATTTCCTCTGGAACCCGCAAAACCGTGAAAATGGGATCGAGAGGAAAAACTGTCAAGATGGGCGATGACCTCAACGACGATCTCTCGGAAGAAACTATTCGGAAACTAACCGGTACTTGAGCAGACTTCTGGCACCGAGTCAGGCAACAGTAAGATTAATTTCAATCTAATTAATTCCTCTTATATCCCTCAAAAAGGAGAAAAACCAATGGCTATTGTTTGCAAAGTTTGTGGCTACGATCAAAACCCCCAGGGAGCAGAATACTGTGATGCTTGTGGTGCAGAATTGACCCCATCGACACCACCTACACCTCCCACACCTGTCATCCCCGATCCCATCCCAGAACCCACACCCATGCCAATTCCCCAACCGATTGCCGAGACGATAACACTCACGCCGGAACCGCTGCCCCAACCGATTACTCCGGCAATAACAACAACGGCCCGACTGATTGCCAAGCACCCTAACGCCCCGGTGGCTGAATTTTTCATTGATGGTTTTACCTTGATTGGCATCTTTGACTCGGACACCGGACCTGTGGATGTGGACTTAGAAAAATTCCCCGATAACGAAACCGTTTCCCGCAACCATGCGGAAATTTATCCCGATGGAGGAACTTGGAAAATTAAAGACCTCGGTTCTCTGAATGGGGTTTTTATTAAACCCATCGGTCAAACTCGCTTTAACGCCAGAATAACTGCCCCAACCCCTCTCAGTTCCGGTGATGAGATTGCGATCGCTAAAATTCGCTTTCTTTTCCAAACTCCTTAACATTTCTTGGGGTGGTTAGCCCCACCCCGATTGTGTTCGACTAAAGTTTTAATGGCTCCCTCTCATGACTTCACCATCTACCGAAAACTTCTCCCCCCTGCTTATTCAAGAAAAAGAATCTTTTTCTATGGCAGATTACCAGATAGAAATTATCGCCTATCTAGGGTTATTAACCGCAGATGTTTATTACTTCAAAGTCAAGTTTCAACCCATTGCCGATCTCGATGGGGAAAAGGGCGAAACATCTTCTCAATTGGGACTTTTGCGTGTCGGCTCTCTTAATAGTAGTCTCGATCGGGAACTGCAACTGAGAAAAATTCTTCAAAACTACAGCTTAATCGCTCCACTTATCGCTGATATTCAAGTAGATTCAGCTATTATTAATCCCCTATCAATCAAGGAAAAATCCCAGGAGGTAGATGAAAAACAAAATGAAGATATTGCCACTGAACAAATAGTCTCGGAAGATTCTGAATTTGTAAATATTACTTCAACAAAAGATGATGATTCTGGAGAAAATCAGTCCGCAGAAACAGACTATTTAGAAGAAGAATACTACCCAGAAACAGCAGTCGAAAACGAGACGAAACCAGAAAAACTTCTTCTGTTGACGCGATTTCCTCAAGAAAACTTGACTTTAGAAGCTTGGCTAAAAGAAGAACATTCTCAAGAAGAAGCACTAACGTTAGTGATTCAAATTTGTCAGTTATTTTCTTATATAGCTAAACAAAACTGGTATTTAATCAACCTGCTTCCCCAGTTTATAGAAATAGACAAACCCCTCAAAATCTTTGACTTAACCTGCGCTTACTCAATTGAAGAAAGCCTGACTTCTGGTGTTATCGGAGATTATTGCGCTCCTGAACTTGCGGCAAGTCGCTCTATCAATGAATCAATGAGCAGTTATACTATCGCCGCTTTATTGTATCAAACTACCCATAAAAAATTACCTCAATCTGACCAGATTATTAGTTTAGAAATTGCTCCGATTCCGCGTCTTTATCAACTGCTGAAAATTGCCTTGTCCTCTCTTCCAGAAGAACGCTTTCCCCTGGCTCAATTTCTCAGCTTATTAATCGAAACTCGCCAGTCACTGCGGAGTCTGAAAGTGCAGTGGAATATTGCCAGTTATTCAACCGTTGGACTTTCAACAGAACGCTTACAGAATGAAGATAACTACGGTGTAAGGCAACAACACCTCAGTAATTCAGAAACCCTTATTTTAGGCGTTGTAGCTGACGGTATGGGGGGAATGTCCCAAGGGGAAGTAGCTAGTCAAATTGCTGTTAAAACTATATTACAAGAACCCCTTCCTTCAGAATTTAAAACAGGAGAACAGCGTAATGAATGGCTACTTAATTTATTTCAAAAAGCCAACATATCTATTGCTGATACTGTTCGTAATGGCGGAACAACTTTAAGTGTTGCATTAGCGATCAATGATAGCTTAATGATAGCCCATGTGGGAGATAGTCGAATTTATTTAATACGACAAGGAAAAATTCAACAACTAAGTGAAGATCATTCCCTGGTAGCTATGTTAGTGGCTAACGGGGAAATAACAGAAGAGGAAAGTTTAACCCATCCAGATCGAAATGTCTTACTCAAATCTATCGGTTCAAAAAAACATTTAAGTGAAGGCTATGTGCAGAATTTAAGTCGCACCACTAGCAATTTATCAATGACTTTAGAAAATGAAGATATTTTACTTCTCTGTTCTGACGGAGTTTGGGATTTAGTACCGACTCAGGAACTGGCGGAAATTTTTAGTCAATTTGAATCTTTACAAATGGCAGTTGATCAAACCATTCAAAGAGTTATTAATAAAGGAGCAACCGATAATGCAACGCTTTTAGCTATGCAATGTTTTATGACTTCTGGCACTTAAAATAAAGTAAATCATTCAGAAGATGAACAAAAATCTCAAAATAGAGAAGCAAGAGAAAATGATGAGAGTAACTTCCCTAACCAACAATAATTATAAGTCTCAAAGACAATAAAAATATGTCTATCCTCTGTCCAAGCTGTCTAACTGATAACCCTGATGGAACACAACAATGTATTAGTTGTGGTTTTAATCTCACCCCTGTATCCCCTAACAAAACTACCACATCACTCCATCATCTCAGCATCGGAACTTTACTCAAACAGGGACAATATCAGATCGAACAAGTTTTAGGTGAAGGGGGATTTGGCATTACCTATAAAGGAATTTATCGAGCGAATAATGCTCCTGTGGCTATCAAAGAACTTTGGCCAGAAAAATCCGCTAGACAAGGGAATCAAGTTATTTGGCCTGCCTCTATTTCTCCTCAAATAAAACGACAACAAACCAGTAAATTTAAGCTAGAAGCCAGCCATCAACAAAAATGTCATCATGCCAATATCCCTAAAATTTATGATTGGTTTGACGAAAACGATACAGTTTATATTGTCATGGAATTTATTGCGGGAAAATCTCTTTTTAAAATCCTGACCCAAGAAAAAAAGCTAACTGAAGAGCGAGTTAAACGCTATTTTCTGCAAATTGCTGATGCCTTAAAAACCGTCCACAATAATAATTTTTTACACCGGGATATTAAACCTGACAATATTTTAATTGATCCTCAAGATAAAGCGATTTTAATTGACTTTGGTGCGGCGAGAGAATTTATCGCCGGTCAAACAGGAGACATGACCAGAACCTTAACCCCGGGTTATGCTCCTTATGAACAATATAGTCAAAGGAGTAAACGTTTTCCTGCCACAGATTTTTATGCTTTTTGTGCTTCAATCTATGAACTTTTAACCGGACAATTACCAGTTGAAGCACCGGATAGAGCTAGTGCATTATTGCAGCAACGTTCATCAGATCCCCTCATTCCACCCCGACAACTCAATCCAGATATTTCTAATTTAATGGAAACTGTTATCCTAACTGGAATGAGAATTAATGTTGAGGATCGTTTCCAAACTGCTGACGAACTGATTGATGCGCTCAAAGGTCAATTTGTTTCTCCTTTACAAAAAAAAGCAAGAGAGTTAGTTAAACAAGGAAAACTTGTCGAAGCAGTTCAAAGTTACGAGAAATGTTTAAGCAACGAACCCAATAATGGTGCAGCCGCGGTTGAACAAGCGTTATTGCAGAGCCATCTTAATGATACTCAAGCTGAAATTGCTGCCCAAAAAGCAATTCAACTAAACCCTAATGATGGTAGAGGGTACGGAGTTTTAGGCTTGGTATATTGCCATCAAAATAACTGGGAATCCGCCGTACAACAACTACAAAAAGGGGCTAAACTTTCACCTCAAGCTCTTTGGATACAAGTGAATTTAGCCTGGTCATTCGGTAAAATTGGTCATTGGCAAGAAGCGGAATCCGCTATCAACACAGCCCTAAAACTTGATAGTAACAATCTCTTTGCTCTCGGAATTCAAGCTTGGATTACCTTCAATCAAAATCAATTTAAAGCCACTATTGGTGCTGCTAGTAAAGCAATTACTAAATCCAAACAAAACCCCTCCCAAAAGAATCAACAAATTCAATATTGGGTTTATCCCTACCTGCTTGCCGCTCTTGACAAAGCCACCACTAGCCAACAAAGCCAAGATTTAGACCGGCGCATTCAAGACTGTCTGACTCAAATTCAAGACCATCCCTTTGCCTGGGGTTTCAAAGGTTGGAAACAAGCTCAACAAGGGTTATGGAGTCAGGCTCTTCCTTGCTTTCAACAAGCTAGTCGTCACCCCAACGCAGCCCCCTGGGTGCTTATCAATACGGCTATTAGTCATGAGCATCTCAACAATCCCTCGGAGGCCCTTCAAATTTATCAAGCTTACCTACAGAAAAATGGTGAGGAGCCTTTTATTGCCTATCGACTAGGAACATTACTCGCTCAATTGGGACAATGGAAGCAAGCGAAAACTCATCTGGAGCAGGCGATTCAACTCAAACCTGACTACCCTGAAGCCTACCACAATTTAGGCTGGGTATTACTTAATCTAAAAACTGCCGATGGACAAATCCAATATGCCCGCGAACTGTTATCCTACTATCGTCAAGCCATTACTCTCTACAATCAACAAGATAAATCCCATCTATCCAGAATGCTCGCTCAAGCTTTAACAGAGGCTGACGTTTAAAGGCTAAGAAATGTAAAATTTACTTGCTTTTGCAATGAGTTTTTATGTCGCAATTAATGCTAAAAATCTTAGAGATAATTGTGAATATCCGACAAATCTTTTGGGTTTGACATAGATTACTTTATACTAAATCCGTTGAGTATAGGCTAAATATCAGGACAGGCAAAAGGCAAGGGGCAAAAGGCACAAGAGGGAATAAATAATCAGTTTTTAATAACTGGATTTAGTTTTAGAAAAGATATAAGATCAAATTTTGAACAATTTATCTAAACTTTAATCAGAAATTTAGATAAATTATCCCGTTCAAATAGAGTTTAGTCAAAAGAAAATTGTTCTGTGTGACTTTCATCTGCTCGCTTCACTTGTATTTGAAAACTCTCTCCCAATTGAAGCTTATAGTTCAAAGAGATATAATTACCTCTTTTTGTTTGACTTGCATTCAAAGTTTGGTCGGATAAAGATAATAGCTTCAAATTCAAATCAGATGGAATTTTTTCTCCTCTATCGGATTCAACCTCCACGAGAAGTTGAAAATTTCCCTCTTTTGTAGGGGTTATCCTAACAAATAGAATAAATGTCCGTCTTATCAGAGTAATGTATTTAGCTCTATAGAGAGGAGAGGTAATAGATTTATCGATTGTAGGTAGAGCGGGATCATTCAGGCAAAAAAACTTTTGCTGTTTAGCATCAAGGATTCTCTTTGAAATATTATTATCCCAATTCTTGGCAAAAGTTCTTTCGAGAAGTTGTTTGTTTTTAGCCAGAAGAAGTAAATCAACTAAATTGTCAATATCTGGTAATTGAGCTAATGGTAATTCGTTAGTTTCTATCTGCTCGACAAATCCAAATAAAATAGCTTTCTTCGCTTCTTCATCAATTTCTACCACAACATAACCCACTCGATCTGACCATACCTCGGACGGGACATAACAGATATTTTCATTTGGCAAAACCGGACGACATTCTAATTTACCGAGAACATCGATCTTTAAATCAGCACTATCCATTAAAATTCGCCGATTATAATGTCCGATAGTGCTTTCCTCTAAATTTGTTTCTACTTTCAAACACTGGCAGTAAAAGTTAACAGCAAGCACAGCTAAAGTATTTAGAAAAACCTGTTTACTTTTATCGGCATCTTTCTGCTCGCAACTAAACTTTTGAGCTAATTTAAAATCAGCACCGCTCAGGGGGACTGTAAAAGTTAAACGTTCAGCTAGTGGCATCATGGTTTTTGTCTCCTATTTCTAAAGATATTCTTGAAAAATTGGTTGCAATTTATCAACGCTGCGTTGATAAAAGCTGCTTAAAGTTGCTAGGGAGATTCCCCATTCTGTTGACATTTCCTTCCAAGATTGTCCATTAAATCGCCTTATACAGATTGCTTGAAAATTAGCCTCCGGATGCTTTTCGATGTGAGTCTGCCGAAAACAATCTCTAGGATCTTTTTGGATAAAATCCCATAATCTCTCCCAATCTTTTTGGGGGGAGAGAGATTCAGTTTGCTCGATTATATCAAGCAAGGAAGTATCTGGGGCATGGTTCCAGCTTGATTGCTCCGACTGGAGAGGAACATCCAAAGATTGCTCATAAATTCTGATTCGCTTGCCATTATCTTGTCTATGTCGCAGTTTTAAATGTTCCCTGACAGCATCGATAAACCGCTTATCGAGCAAAAAACTTACCCATGCCAAGACATTACCTTTACTTGGGTCGTACAGGTCAATTTTTTCAAAAATCTCTAAAAAAGTCTGCTGTAGAGCTTCGTGAAAAATATCCTGATAGACAGACTTAGGAAAATTATAGATATTTTTACAGTACACTTTATTAGAGTTTTGAATCTCATTGGTTAGTTTTGTTAGCCATTTTTGTCTCTCCTTGCTGTTTGCAGGGGAGCTTTTAGCCAAAAGTGCCATTTCTTCAAGAAGCTTAAGTTTGCTGTCTGGGTTACTCATCAGAGAACTCTCCTTGCATTTTCTAGATCACTACCCCTTTTATCTACTCGTCAGGTTACTGGCATTTTATGCAAAAACCGATAATTAAAATTCTTTTTTGTGAGGAATTGTCGAGGGAATTGCGATCTCGCTCCCGGACTGCCTTCGGTATCGCAGCAAGAGTGGATGTGGCGCGGGGTACTATCGAGAATGTAAATTTATGTTAAGATAAACCCAAATTTTGCATAAAAAGCAGCCATCCCTACGAGAAAGTAATGTAAAACCGAAACTAAACACGATCGCTGTTTGGTTGCTATTAATCAGGACTTATTGATCAGGAGGTGGAGTGCTTGGGAGTTATTTATATTGGCGATCGCGACACAGGTAAAACTCACCTAGTCTTGGAATTAGCTAACCCCAGGGGAAATTATGTCAAAGTTACTTATCCCGATTATCAGTATCTCAAAGGCATTTTATATCTTCCAGAACAGGGCAAAACTAGAGCAACAGATGATAAGCAAGCAATTTATGAGCAGGACATAGAAGTTAATGTCACCCTTCCCACAGGAGAGAAAATGATTGCCTTGGATTGGTTGGACACCCCCGGTGAAATCTGGCGAAAATCTTGGCAAGACAAACAACCCGATGAATGGAAAGGATTTCTCGAAACGATCAGAAAAGCTGAAGGAATTATGTTGATTTTACCGCCCTATCGGGACATCATTAAACCGACCGGTCAAGTCAACAAAGATGACTTTATCACCACAAAACAATGGTGTAATCGTTTTGACCGTTGGCTTGAATTTTTCCAGCAAGATTGTCCGAAAATTCGACATCTTCTCCTCTGTTTAAATAAAGCCGATTTACTCCGAGTCGATCTCGAAGAAGAAGCCAGAAAACTCGCTTTTAATCCTGATTTCCAACCCATAACATGGCAAGAGAGAGATAACTATGTTTTTCAGCGTTATTTTCGACCGATTCACCCTCAAATCAATCAACTTAACCGTAGTATTCAAGGGTTAACAATTAGATGTTTCATTACGAGCATATATAATCGAAAATTATTAGAACTCCCCTGGATTTATTTGGGCAGTCATCTCGCAAAATAAAGTTAAAATAGGAGTAAAAATGACCAGTGGAAATATTGTTGTAATTGGACCGACAGCAGCAGGAAAAACCACCTATTTAGCTGCTTTGTCCTACTTCAAAGAACACAAACAAGGCAAAAAACTATTTACTGTCAACCCCCAAAATCCTGCCACAAGAATACTTGCTGAAAAAGCTGAAAATATTCTCAAACAAGCGGCCGATCTAGATAGAACCGTCATCGGACAAGAGATTGAGTCAGTAGATGACTTACCCTTTTATTCCTTTGGTATCACAGCCAAACCCTATTGGTATAGTTCCACGGAGACTTTTCAATTAACCGCTAGAGATTATCCCGGAGAAGTCTTTGAGGCAATTGCCAGTCCCAGTGCAAGGAAGCCTATCCATGAAGATTTTATTAATGAATGTTTTACCGATGTCATCGGCTGTCTAATTATGCTAACAGGATGGGAACCAGGAACTGATAACTTTTATAACAGAATCATGAAACAATTCCTTAAATTAATGGATGAGCGGGGTCGTTCTCAGAATTTGAAGTTAGCAATAGTTATGAGTAAATGTGAAAGAGGAGAAATTTGGCCCGGTAGGCTTGACCCAGAAATTGATTTGTTCGCCGTCCATTTACGAGAAACTACTAAAACCTTGCGAGCAAAAGTTATTCCCCAAAATCTGCGTTTTTTTGCCCTTTCTACCTTTGGCGTTTTAGGCAGAGATAATCCCCGTCCTAACCGAGAAGATCGGATGAAAGGAGAAGAACCGGCTTCGGTGATTAGACAACCAAACTCATGGCAACCTTATAATCTAATTGAACCTCTCTATTGGCTCAGTAAAAAACCAAATCAAGGAGCCAAAAATGAAAGCGTTTGACTGGTTAAAACCAAAAGCTCCTGAATTAAAAGATGCCAATGCCGAAATACGGGTTATTGGCGATCGCAATGCTGGTAAAACCGCCTATATGGCTTCCCTCGCCTATTGGCCAAATGCTAAGGCCGATAGTCCAGTTCAATCGGTGACTCCAGTGGGGAACCAAGAAGCCAGCGCACAACTGATGAACATGGCACAGAACATCTTGGAACAGGGACTAGAATTAGAACCAACTCCCCTAGAAGCCACCGTTGATGAAGTCAAAGATTATGGATTAAGTATTGTTCTCAAAGAACAATTTTCTTTGAAAAATCTGCAAAGAGGCCTATCTTCTAGCGCAATACGTCTCAATGTTAACTGTAAAGATTATTCCGGCGAGTTTCTTCGGGATCTCATTAACAAAACCGGCGATCCGCGCTTAGTTGACTATCTCGAAGACTGTGTGGTGGCTACAGGTCTTTTATTGTTAGTGGATGGAACCTCTCACCGCAAAGATAAAGACTATGCTATTGGACTAGAAAAATTTTTAGCGGCTTTAGACAGGGTGGATATTAATCCCAAACAGCGCCGCGTTGCTTTTGCGGTTAGTAAGTGCGAACTGAGTCAACTGTGGGTGAGTCGTCATGAACCGAGAAAATTGACACAAAGACGCTTTCCTCTGATGCAAAATAAATTAGAAAACTGGGTAGATAGGGGAGGAGGTGAAGTGGACTATTTTGCCACTTCTGCCTTTGGTACGTTGGGAACCAATTATCCCGAACCCAACTCGATCGAAAAACAACGCGATCGCCAAGGAACAACTTCTATTATCCGCGATCCGAGACGGTGGCGACCCTTTGGTTTAGTTTCCCCGATTTACTGGCTTTGTACCGGTCAACATCACAAAGAATTAGATAAGGATTAAAACAATGACTACTATTCACATTCATGAATTTAGCACGGGTATTTTAGTCGATGGCACTGGCGGTGCTGGTGAGTGGAAATCGCGGGGTTTTTCGGGAGAGTACATGAACTCAACCCTTGCTACAATTCCTACACCTGTACAGTTAGCTATTAAAAATCGAGAATTTGCCGTTTCTGAAGGCGCATCTAGCCAAAATCCCGCCATTATTGGACGGGAAGTGGAATATCATGGAGAGGCTTGGTCAGTCATTGCCGTCGTCACACGGGGGATAGATGAACGGAGACGGGGTGCATCTCTCTATCGCTATTTCTTGTGTCAGGGAAGGGGTAAGCTGCCTGATCTTGTATCTTGGTACATGAGAAAGGGAAAGCCAACTTTTAACCCATCTGATTATAAACAAGTCGATTTGTTTACAGAATATGACGATACTGAGACTCAAATTAATGAACATATTCCATCTGAGTTGGATGGGATTTGGGAAGGAAAAACACCGATAATTATTACTCAGAATAATTTGCAGACACCATATCCTGCTTTAATGATTCATAAAATTGCCTCTAAAACTGACCCAGCAAGATGTAAGGAATTGATTTCTTGGGCCTGTAATGTAGAGGCTTTAGAGCAACCAAATCGCTTTTTAGTCATCTATCCCGCCAGTAAAAAAGCAGAGGAGACAATAAGAGCCAGAATAAACAGTGTTCCTCAACTTGCTCCAGCAATACCTGAAGAAACTCTAATTAAAAATGCTATCAGGAATTCCTGCCGGACAGGAAACTTTCAAGAAAATTTAGCCCCTATCGAAGATGCTTTGAACAATCCTAAAATTCAACAGGATTATAAAACCTTTTGGAATTCCATATTTGAAGGACAAGGCTCCAAAGATGCTTATCAACAGGGAATTTATAATGAATCTAATGTACGTCTTTTGACGCTACAAGCCATCATTTGCCCTGAAAAGCTGCCAGATTTTGTCGCTTGGATAATGAAAAAAGAGAAGGATTATTATCCAATATCTCAGAGTTTTCAAGGGGAGATTGTAAAAGCTATTACTCAGCCAAACTCATTAATATTTAATCCAGTTAAGCAAGGTATTAATATACTTATTCTTAATGTCATTAAGCAGCCAGACTTGATAGATGCTACGGCTAGACTCTTATCAGATAAAGACGGACTCTGGGGAGTAACATATAAAACTTTCACAAGTGTGGGATTGAAACAAGATTTAAAGAAAAAAGCAGGTTATCTAAGCACGGAAACAGAAGGTTTAAAAGAAAAAGAATTTTATGTGTTAAATGATGCACGTTGGCAAGAAATTATAGATGACTTAAGGAAAGTTTGGAATCATCGTTTTTATCCCGATCCAACAACTCAAAAATACATCCATCTTGCTCGCCTATTTGATAAACTAGAAGTGTCATCGCAGGAACAGTATAAAGGATATAGTTTAACCGTTTTCTTTTATCATCTCGCCCAGGAAAAGATTCCTAGTGACGTATATAAACGCCATAAATTGAAGGGGGATGAAGTTTATAATTTTGATATTAAAGTTAAAAGAGATATACCTTGGTATGAACCAGTATTTAGAGAAATAAAAGAAACAGCAATATTTCTTCTATCTTCCGTGTTTAGAGGTGGAGCATCTGGCTGTTTTATTGCTATTATTTATTTTTTGCTTATATTCACTTTAGGAGGATTTTTCTTTCAAAGATTATTGAATTTAGCTAATTTATCTGTACCCGGTTTACCCGGAGGATCAAACAATTCAGAATCGCCGATTATTAAAAAAGCGATCAAAAGCTTTCCAAAGACTAAAGGGTCATTACTACAAATTCAACAAGATTTGAAGCAAACTACTAGAGCAGATGCTTCTAAACCTAACAAGAATGAGATTGATGAAGCTATTTCAAAAATTCTCGATCCCAATAACTCTTTTGAGCTTAAGACTCTAAATAAACCAGAAGATAATAAAGATAAAGAAAAGTGGATTTTGTCTATATTGTATTATCAATTATATAAAGTTACACCATCTAATTCTGATGATATTGATGGTATTATTGATAAGGATGGAAAAACTTATCAAGCTCTAAAATGTAATCTGCTTCAAAATATGCAACTGCAAGCAACTCAAGCAACTGCTGACAATTGTAAAAAGCTAGGGTTTTCTAAAGTTAAAGTGGCTAAAACTCCCGCTAAAGAAACAACCCCATCCCCATCCCCATCCCCGACAAGAGACCAAAAAATTGAAAAGGCAGTCTCGGAATTTGATAAATCACAAAAGACAAAATCTAGTTTAGAAACTTTAGTACGAGAATTGGACCAAGCTTTTGGTCTTGATACTTCATCTTCATCTAGTGTAATTAAGGTTCTTGATCCCAATAATGAAATTGGACTTTTCTTTTCTAATATGACTGAACCAGCAGATAAAGAAGCTTGGGTTAAAGCTATTTTACAATACCAAGAAAGTCTTAAATCTAGACTTAAAAAGGAGCAATCTATTAATATTGATGTTGATGGAGTGATTAACTATGAAAGGAATACCTATAACCTTTTGAAGTGTGATGTAGCTGCTCAACTGGGTAAAACATTAAGTAATAAACCACCAATTTGCGGTAAAGTAAACCCAATTATCGATTCGTCAACTCCCCCAAGAGGATAGTTTTTAAACCTATGAGAATTTGGCTTTACATACTAGCAGGAATAACCTCGGCTTTAATTGGCTGGAATATCGGTCAGATTTTCTTGACTGACTTAAAAATCCTGTCTCGGTTTCCAGAGGTGGTTCTTTTCCCCTGCGTCGCTATATCCTTAGGGATTGGGATGGTAATGAATGAAATATTTATTAGTAATCCCACCCGTCCTAAACTCAACTTTCGGATTGCTTTAGTTCCCCTATTAATTGCCACCTTAATCGGATTGATTGCTGGATTAGCAGCGGGTGGAATCTTTCAGCTATTAATTCAATCTGGAGTTGCTGAATTTCCAGGCAGACTTTTAGGTTGGCTTTTTGTCGGTGCAGCCGTTGGATTAGCCGAAGGACTTACTTGGCAATTTTACAGCATGGAAGCGGGGGATCGCGATCGCTTTCGACAACGGTTATATACTAGCATCATCGGTGCGGGTGTTGCCAGTTTAGTAGCGGTGGGAATCTTTGAATTTATTCGCCAATGGTTAGGCACTTCAGAAGCGTTTAGAAAAGCAGAAGATCCCCTCGGATTTGCCATTTTAGGCTTATTGCTCGGCCTAACCTTTACAATTACTAATTCTCCTAGCTACATGGCAGCACTGAGAGCCGGTAAAGGATTCGAGTACAGGAAAATCATTCCCGAACTCGAAAGCATTGATCCTCAATTTACATCGATTAATTCAGTCTTTCCTAACATCCATAAAACGCTCAAATTTGTCAGTGAATCGGATGCGGAAAAAATCGAAGAGGGACTGTCGATTCAACTTCCCGCCAAAGGAATCATCAAAATTGGTTCTGTCCGCAAAACTAAAGGTTCTGATGGTGTAGAAAGAGGATCGGATATTTATCTCCCCGGACTCCCCCCCCATATTGCTGACATCAAAATTACCCGCCGTGATGCCATTTTAGATCCTAACCCAACATTTTACAACCTTATCGAACTCAATGGCATACCTTTAACTAGCACCAAAGAAATTCCCCTTAAACACAATAACCTGATAACCTTCCATGTTAAAGATAACCACAACCCCGATGAACCCAAAATTTATCGTTTCGTCTTCTACAATCGCTTCCTTGACCCACAAGCTTAGTTTATCAATGATTATGTTAACCGCTCTTATTACCCCAGCTTGGGGAATTAAACCTGAAATCACAGATATTGAGGACATCGACGATAAAGTGACTCTTCAAATTCAAGTGACAGGAGAAGAAAGTAAACCGATTATGGGTTTAGCTGAAAGCGATTTTCAGCTTAAAGTTATTGATAAAAAAAACAACAAAACTTATCAAGGAAAACAACTACCTTTTGACTGGAAGTCTCCCCGAGAAACGACTCCTCCTGATGCTTGGATTGTCGTTCTCATCGACTTTAGTGGCAGCATGAATTGTTCTCAGGCTCTCAACACAAAATGTGATGCCAAAGCGGTTGCTAAAGGAAAGCGAAAATTAGATGCAGCAATTAACGCGCTGGGAACATTTATTAAATTAGCCTCAGAGCGTAAAGGCAACACCTATTTATCTATTGTTCCCTTTGGGGTAGAAGGTAAAAATGACAAGCCTGGAGCCTGTGATTATTACCCAAAAGTTACTTCAGAAACTCTCGATAATTTTAATTTAGTGCAAGATGTTAAACTAACTAATTTTCTAGGTAGTCTTGCTGATAAAACTCCTTGTGCAACGACCAACTTCTATCAAGCTCTCAAAGAAACCGTCAAATTTTTTAAAAACGATAAAGAAGGTCGTTTCTATCCTAAAGATAAAGAAGGAAAACCTTTAAAACCTCAACCACGACTCTCAATTATTCTCCTTTCTGATGGCTTTGATAATAATAGTAATTATCAAGAAATTCAGAAAACTTTAGCCAATCTTCAGAACAATAAAGATATTGTTGTTCATACCCTAGGATATGGCTTAACCCCACAACAATTAGGCAAAAAATATTCCTTAGGTAAACCTGCTGTTCGTGGAGATATTAATAACCCAAAATTATCCCAAGCAACTAGAGAGCAACTAGAAAAAGAATTTGTAGATCAAAAACAGTTAGCGGAAATTGCGAAGTTAACAGGAGGAGTTACTGAATTTGCTGGTGATGCTGATGAAATTGCCGAGAAATTAGAAATTTTCCTTGATGCGATTCAAGGACGATACGAAATTAGTTATATCCAACCCAACGTTCGACGAGGAGGCGAATATGTAGCCACAGTTTTTACTCAGAAAGTAGCATCAAAATCTAAACCTTATACCCTTGATTTTTTTGGGCGTACACTTCCCTTAGAAACCAGAATATTAATGCTTATTTGTATTTTTCTTGCTCTTGGTTTGGGAGGAGTTATTCCTTTTTATTATTGGGGAAAATGGTTAAAGGAAAAACAAAACTAATCCTAAATATTTTCGGCACTTGTAAAGTCATGAAACAGATCCTTATTTATTCATCTCTCTTTTTTCTCAGTAGTTGTAATTTTCAGTTTAATCAACCTCAAACAACTTCAGAATGTCCTCAAAAACCCACAGCTATTCTCATGGCAGAAAATCTAGAAAATGTTAACCTAACCACTGAAACTATCACCAAATCTAATCAGGTTAGTGCCACTAAAGCTGTCGGATACACTTTTACAGGAAAGTCAGGACAAAACCTTAGCTATAACACAGATGATGATATCTGTGTGTGGCTTTATAGTCCAGACAATCAAATTTTACAAGGAACAAAATTGCCAGAAGACGGAAAGTATTTGCTGCAAATTGCTGCCCCCAAAGGTTCTAAAACTTTTAAGATAGATATAAGTTTAGGAACGCTCGCTTCTTCCCCGACACCGACACCAAGACTCTCTCCATCTCCCTCATCTTCCCATGATCTCACACAAGATGAAGCAGCAAAACTTGTTAAACGTTGGTATGAAGTTAAAAGACAAGCTTTCGGTTCTTCTTTTGACGACAGCTTAGTGAAGCAATACGCCACCGGAGAACTTTATTCTAATACCTTAGAAAAATGTAATGATGGAATCTGTGGGGGGACAGTGGGTTGGCTGCGCTCTAAAGGCTGTTATTATACTTATGATTTTTCCAATATTAATCGGATAGTCTCTTTTGATCCTTCAGGTTCGTCACCTTCAATAACAGTCAATGTAACGGAACAACTTACGCTCCATGGTCCCAGAAGTGCCGGATGTGGAACCCCAACCCAGACTTATCAAAAAAATGTTACCTATTGGTTTAAAAAAGAGAGTAAAAATTGGAAAATTTCCAATCGAAATTGAGCAAGAACAAGCCATTTCGCCAGCTTATAGCCAAGCGATTAAACAATTAATTAAACGAGATTTACATCCTCAAGCGTGGAAAGAAAAACCTTTTAATCCTATCCAAAACTTTTTAGGTCAATCTCTCCCGGTTAACACTCAATTTTATGCTAAGATGGGCTGGACATTTAATAATCGAAATGATGCGGCTATTATCGTCAGTCCTGATAACAAAGCTCATTATATTTTAGTTGTCTTTGGAGAGGAAAAAAAGTTTTATCAAGATAAAGAGTTTTTCCCAATTCTTTCACGACAAGTTTATAACCAAATGCTTAAAAAATGACTTAATAAAAGACTAAAATAGGAGAGAAGTCGGGAAAATAAGCAGGTAAATACGCCAATTAAATTGCAAAGGGTAATTCAAATGATTCTGGTTCTGATGGAGTTGCCGCCGAGATTCTATACATATGTACTGAATAAAAAAGTGCTGGACTTTTAGGATATTTTACCTTTTTCCTATCGGCATTTCAGGCTTTTTCAGCATACCCTACCTAACTTTTCGCAATCCTTTAGAAAGATAGGCAACGAAAAAAGCTAACACTCCTGTCATCCCTACCTCAAAATAATTGGCCATGAGAATAGCGGTAAAAAAAAGGAGCAAGATAATTAATATAGTCCGCTTTTGTTCAGATAATTTCATCTCTAATTGCCTCTAATTCGGTTTTAATACTTAATGGTTGATAACCTAAAGAAAAAGCAAGAGAACTATCAAGAGAAACATCCTGCGGACGCGGCGCAATCATGGGAACATCGCACTGTAAACAGGGTTTTATTTGTTCTATGGAAATGTTAAAAACTGCCGCCATTAGTAAACCAAATTGATAACGAGAAACTCTTTCTTTACCCCCCAGATGAATAATCCCTTGCACTTTTTCTAATGCCAAAAGTAAACCATTCACCGCACTATTAACCCCAACAGCCGTCCGATATTCATCGGTAAATAGAGATAATTCTTTTCCCTCTTGGAGGGTTTTTAAAAAGGGTTGCAGAAAACTATTAGCGGTGGGAGAAGGGGAACCAAACATCAAAGGCATTCGACAAATAGCCGCCCGAGGATATATTGCTAAAATACCCTTTTCTGCCGCTACTTTTTGCTCACCATAGACACTGACGGGAGAAACGGTATCATTTTCGGAATAGGGGGCATTTTTACCATCAAAAACTAAATCGGTAGAGGTAAAAACTAGCGGTATTTGATATTGACTACATAAACGGGCAATTTCTAGAGAAGCTGTCAGATTAATTGCCTCGGATGCTTGGGGAAATTCTTGACAGAGATTCGGTTTTGATTGGGCAGCCCCATGAATTACCGCGTCGGGTTTAATCTGTTGAAAAAGTTCTCTAACTGCGGCTAAGTCTGTTAAGTTAATTTTAATTAAATTCGGGTCATTACTATTGACATTGTGATTAAAATATGTACCAAAACTTGCCCAAGATGAGCGAGTTTTTTGGTAAATATGCCAACCTAAAAACCCACTAACTCCAGTGATTAACAGCGTTTTCATAGTTTAGAGATTAAATCCTTTTTCGTAGGCTAAAAACTGCACCTGTGGTTCCAAAGGTTCACTAACTAAACCAATTCCTGCAAATCCCCATCGCTGCATCAGTCCCTTTAATTGTGTTCCTGAGAGAGTTTCCACAGAAAAATTATTGGCTAAATCCTGAGCATGGGTGTTGATATAACTTAAAGCATCGTAGGATTCTTTAAACAGAAGCAGATAACTAGCTGGAGTTTCGCTTTCACCTTTTCTCAGACGCGCCACTAGGTATTGTCCGTCTTGTTTTGACCTGAGTAAATAATGTGTAGTTGCTAACATATTTTGTTAAGTGGGTGGGTGGAATTAAATATAAGATGAACGTAGGTTGGGTTGAAGCATGAAACCCAACGCCTGCTCATGTTACGCTACCGCTAACCCATCCTACAAATAATTGTGCCTCCCTACTTAAGTAAAAAGTGAAAAGGAAAAAAGGGGTTGGGGGTTGGGTTTTAGGGTTTTAGGGTTTTAGGGTTTTGGGGTTTTGGGGTTTTAGTTGAAATTTCCCCCATCTCCCCCCGCAACGCGCACGAAGTGGTCTCCCCCCGCAACGCGCACGCAGTGGTCTCCCCATCTCCCCACTGATAACTGATTACTGTTTACTGATAACTGATAAAATTTCCCCATTTCCCCTACTTTAAATCCTCCAATTTAATTCTAGGATCTACAGCTTTGAGAAGTAAATCAGCCAGGAGATTACCGATAATCAACATAGTAGCACCCATCATTAAACTGCCCATAACTAAATATAAATCTTTAGCCGTCACAGCTTGCAGAATTAAACGACCTAATCCGGGCCAGTTAAAGAAAAATTCGGCGATAAATGCCCCACTTAACAAACTGGAAAATTCAAAGCCCAAAAGAGTTATCAGAGGATTAATAGCATTGCGTAAAGCGTGGACATAGATAACTTTATTTTCCGGTAAACCTTTCGCCCTCGCGGTTTGAATATAATCCTGTCGCAGAACATCTAACAATTGTCCCCGCATCAATCTTTGTAATCCTGCAAAACTGGTAACTGTCAGGGCAATAGTTGGTAAAATCATGTGCCAAGCGATATCTAAAACTTTACCGATAGGGGAATATTCCGAATAGTTAATACTGGTCATATCACCCACCGGTAAAAGCGGCGAGACATTTTGGGCGAGAATTAGCAGTAAAAGGGCAGTGATAAAACTGGGGAACCCTTGACCAAGATAACTGATAACTCGGAAAAATTTATCGATAAATTGGTTTTGTTTGACGGCGCTGAGAATACCCAAGGGAATTGCAATCGCCCAGGTTAAAATGATGGAAGTCAAAGACATTAATAACGTCGCTGGAATTCTCTCTAATAATAGGGAAGACACGGGACGAAAATAGGTAAAACTCAGACCAAAATTAAACTGAGTTACCACTTGCCACAACCATTTAAAATACTGGACAATCGGCGGGTCTTTTAAACCAAAAAGGGCAATATATTGTTCTTTAGTTTCCTGACTAATCTTGGGATTCAGGTCAAGCAAAGCCAGAAAACCGCCGGGGGTTAATTGGATAATAGCGAAACTCAAAGCCGAGGCCAACAACAGAGTTAATAAACCCTGGAGAACACGCTTGACAATATATAAAAAAGTTTCGCTAGTTAGGAGAGATTGTAACCCATTAGCACTCGATCGAGCGGTTGCATCCTTATAATTATCATCAGTCGCCGTCATAGAAAAAAACCTAATAATCGATGAGGGTAATAATCGGTAAATCGGGTAATTTTTCCCGACCACCAAGGTCGATTAACTCGATGATAAAGGCAAATCCTAACACCTCACAACCAATTTTTTCTAATAAATCGGCCGTCGCTTTCGCCGTCCCTCCCGTCGCGATTAAATCATCGACAATTAAGACTTTATGATGGGATGCCACCGCGTCCTGATGAATTTCGAGGCTATCGCTTCCGTATTCCAAATCATACTCGATACTGTGAACGGCGGCGGGTAATTTGCCCGGTTTCCGGACGGGAATAAATCCCGCTTCTAATTGGTATGCTAAAGGAACACCAAAGAGAAAACCCCTGGATTCCATACCGACAATGTAATCGGGGGATAAACCGTAATCGCGACACTTTGCCGTTAGGGTATCGATCGTGTAACGTAATCCTTGGGGATGATTGAGTAGGGTAGTAATATCGCGGAAGACAATACCCGGTTTGGGAAAGTCAGGAATATCGCGAATCAATGATTTCAGATCCATTCGGTTTCCGTGTCTCGTAAAATGGGGGACAGCTATCTATACAATACAATTTACAATACCCTGACTCGATCGCCCTTGTGTTTTAGTTCTCCTATATCATGACCTCTACTAGCCTAACGCCCGAATCTACAACATCAGCCCCAGAAAAACCGGTTATTTTAAGCGTTTTACCCGATTTTCCGATTGCCAGTCAGCAATGCGCCCTACATCTCCAACAGCATATCGATTTAATGCTATTAGCGTTGGAATCCTTAGAAGTCGGCGCCGGGGAGGCCCTGTTAGCCCTCTGTAAAGAACTAGGACTCGATAAAATTGTTAAAAACCGGATTATTTTCTGGCGCCTGCGCTGTACCAATCCGTGGCGAATTTCTTACACTCTCGACCGTCTCACCCTTGACCAAGCAAAAGCTTTAGTTATCATTGCCAGTTATCGGGCCAAACCCCTGGCTATATCCATCCGACAATTACTGTTAGCGCGGCAACAGATGGAATCAAAGGGTTTACCCGTGGATAATAATTTTCTTTTATCAGAATACCTAGAACGATTTCGCTCCAATTTTCGCAGTCGCATGAACCCCCGTCGGGCCAAAGTATCGGTTTATCTAGCCGATGAAAATGCTTTAAATGAACTGGCTTTATCCCTCCTCGATCAGTTATTATTTTGTACTGGTACGACGGGAATGCAGCGGTTTTGGATTAGTTTATTTGATGGGGAGATAGTGTAAAAATGAGAAGACAGTATAGCCTGCCCAATTGTACCCTGATTCTCGATGGTTTCGGCGATGATTCCGCCCCAGCTAACCCCGGTGATAGCCGACCTTTACTCTCAATTTTGACTAACGTAGAATGTCGGTTAATCGGGGCCAATAAAGTCCTGCAAGGTGGTCGGGTTTTCTTGGAAAATTTAGTACAAGCGGTCAGTCAGTATGCCCAAGAATTTTTAAGTGGTGTTCGTCATCCCCAAGATCCCGTCCATGAACCAGATCATGTGTACCTAGAAAAGATTGACCAGAATCTCCATCGTCTGGTCTGGTATCCATCAACGGACTTGAATATCCCGGAAAGTCCGGTGAAGATAGAAATCAGTACCGTGCAGTTATTCGATTTAATAGAAGCGATTGACCAATTTTTTGCCGATACTCGCACTTTACCTGACCTAACCCTGAAATTACAGCCAGTTTCCCGTCGCTACCATAAGGTCAATGAATCGGTGGCTGGTCGAACAGTACCTTTTTTGGCAGGATTAGGCAGTCTTGTCGCTTGCGCCCTACTTTTCTATCTGTCACCCGTCCCCCAAGTCCGTAAACCCGAAAATCCCCCCATTCCCGCCGCTTCTCCCAGTCCCACCGTCCCCACTAATCCCGTCCCCCCCCCCAGATAAAATTAGGCCCCTAAGCTACATCTGTAAATGGAGTGACGGGAATATGGTTATAAACCTCGGCATTCTTTGCCTGAGCTTGACGGAGATCGTAGTCTGTTTGAAGATTCAGCCAAAACTGAGGACTGTTACCGAAATATCGTGACAGACGCAAAGCTGTATCCGCAGTGATACTACGCTTACCCGCTAAAATCTCACCGATACGAGTTTGAGCTACGCTTAAATCTTTGCTCAGTCTGTAGGGGGTAATATTGAGCGGTTCCAGAAAATCTAACTTGAGGATTTCACCGGGATGAATATTGGGCAAATGGTCGCTGTTCATCGCATTTAGCTAATTTTAGTGGTAGTCCACCACGCTCGAATCCTAACGCCTAACAATACTATTGTCAAGCAGACGTAAGCCTTCGCCCCACACCCCACACCCTACACCCCACACCCTACACCCCACACCCTACACCCCACACCCCACACCCCACACCCCACACCCCACACCCCACACCCCACACCCCACACTGTCTCAGTTTTTTAGAAAAAGTAACCGAGAAAAACCAGATCTTTTTTGCACAAGTTAGAAAAATTGTGTTATACTGGTAAATCTGTGAAGGTTTTTCGATAGGGAGTATTGAAAAAAAAATGACCAAACTGGGAACCCATTTGATTGTCGATGCTTGGCAAGTACCTGCTGACCTCCTCAACGATCCCGAGCGCATTCGTCGCGCTATCCTCGATGGAATTACGGCAGGAGAAGCAACGCTGATCGATTTGTGTGTCCACCAGTTCAGTCCCCACGGAGTTACCGCGACGGCGACTTTAGCTGAATCTCATATCGCGATCCACACCTGGCCTGAACACGGCTATTTCGCCGCCGATTTATTCTTCTGTGGTGCGGGTAAACCCGTGGTTGCCATGGAAATTTTGACCAAATCCCTGCAAGCAGGTGAGATTAAAGTGCGGGAACTAACCAGAGGATTCCCCGGTCCTGGGGCAGTTTATGAAAGCAAAAAGGAAGAACCCCTGAAGTCTTCCCTAGTTATGGCCTAATTTCTAGCGCCGGCCTCGATAATAAGTTAGCAGCACTGGTGATCGCCTAAACTGAAATCGTGATCAGGATAACCCTTGTTTTTATCCTTGCCATCTTTCCCTCTCTCGTTAGTCTCTGGTTGATTAACCGATCCCAACAGAGATTAAGCAACCGTTTGAGAGGGATTCGCTATCGTCACGAATACAGCACGGTGATTGCCAGTGATTTTTTGTCAATCCCTCCAGGGACAGAAAATAAACCGGCATTTATAGGTGATCTTAGTTGTCGTTTTAATGCCTATTCCCCCCATTTGCGTTGTGCGGTTAATCCCACCGGTCCCTGTGAAGGTTGTCGGCAGTACGAAGCTAAAACTGGCACAGTGTAAGCGGCTTGAGCTTCCAAAAAGTTCCCTATTTGCTATCCTTAAAAATTATCGCTATCGCAATTGAGGAGTGTGGGAACAATGGCGTTCAAACGAAATTTGACCCTCTTAATCATCGGATTAGGATTAACTTGTTTACCCGTATATCCGGCCCAAGCTAACCAAATCAGCACCGTCACCCCGAATACCGCAGCCAATCAAACTCTCGCTACCCATCTGGTCCTGAAACTGAAAGAGAGAAAAGTTTACATTTATCAAGATAGTAAAGTTTTAGCGCAATTTACCGTCGCCGTCGGCAAAAAAGGCTGGGAAACCCCCACCGGTAAATTTGAGGTGCGGGAATTAGTTCGCAATCCCGTCTGGAAAAGTCCCTGGACAGGAAAAGTCAGCACCCCCGGTCCCAATAGTCCCCTAGGGGAAAGATGGATCGGTTTTTGGAGTGACGGCAAAAATTCCATCGGTTTTCATGGCACCCCCGCGGAAAATTCCCTCGGTAGTGCCGCTTCCCATGGTTGTGTGCGGATGCGGAATCGGGATGTGAAAGTGTTGTTTGATTTAGTCCGCATGGGAACCCCCGTCATCGTTCAACCTTAATTCTGGCAGATAATTTTTTAAGATGGGCAGGTCTTCCGGGCGATCTATATCGGCTAATTTAGGCAGATAAGCGGTCTTTAAAGCCAGTTTAGCGGCGATTGTCTGAGTTTTTGCCAAGACTTCCCCCGTTCCCCAGGGAATACCGTCAAAAAGCTCTGGAAAGACCTGTTTTAAAGCAATTAGGTAGTATCCTCCATCTAACGCCGGCCCTAAAACCATATCGTGGGTTTTTAGGGCCTCAAAGGCTGCTAAAATCTCTTTTTCCCCGATTTCTGGGCAATCTGTGCCAATAATAGCGATCGCTGTCATCCCTTGAGCAAAACCATCGGCAAAAGCATTTTGCATCTTTTCTCCTAAGTCTTTTCCCCGTTGAGAATGATAGCAATAATGCACACCTAACCAAGTACGCATTTTTTCCTCGCTGCCGCCATGGTAGTAAATGATCAGAGAGAGAAAATTCTTCAAACCCGCTAATTTACCGAGAGTATATTCGGCCAGTTTTCGGTGCAATTCTTCGGCTCCCTTGGCTGCTAAGGCCGGAATCATACGGGTTTTTACTTTCCCCAATTCTGGATAACGGGTAAAAATAATCAGTTGTTGTCTCCAGTCCACGAGTGATTGCGACGATGATATTCATTATTAGTTTGAGCCTACTGTCAATAGAAGGCAGCAAACCCAATAAAACGGGCTTTATTGGCTTAGTATAGATTATTTTAGTTGGTTATCTAATTCTGTGTTGGGTTTCGTTCCTCAACCCAACCTACAAGAGGGGCGATCGCTTGATTGAGTCGAAACCTTTTTCCTAGCGGCATTTCAGACTTTTTCAGCCAACCCTGATTAGCTAGGGACTAGGCTTTTTAGGTGAGTTTAAACAGGATAAACCGGCATCTTTAGCAGTAGGATGCTTGATTGGGACAAAAGCAAAATCTGAACTTAGTGTCCGACACTCCACAATGCGAACAAATTCTACGGAGGGATTTTGGCGATCGCCATTTTCATCGAATTGAATTGTCCCAGTTGCACCTTTAGTGACAAGAAAATCAGGAGACTTTAAGTGTTCAAGGATATTAATTCGTGTGGGAGTATTTGCCTTTTCTAGAGCTTTTGTTAGAGCAAGAGTTGCATCATAGGATAGGGCCGTTATTGCATTAACAGAAGTTGTAGTCCATAAAATTTTAGCATCCTTAAGAAAATCCTGGTTAGGACTGGTTAAAGAATCCCAAGGAACCGCAATAACAAACTTTTGAAAAGGTTGTAGGTTGTTAATTTGTTCTAAGGTACGAGAACTACGAAGCCCCCATGATCCGATAACCCAATTTTGACTATTATTAAGTTTTATAAGTCTAATTGCATCGCCTTGAGCATCGCCAATTGCTTTTGGGAATAGTACAAGCCCTATTGTTTCTGTTATTTTTGCTTCTGTTTGTCGTCGTAACTCTTGGATGGCTTCTTCTGCCTTAAAATTATTTCCCAGATCAAATTCATCTAATTTTACTACAGTTCCAGAGAATGGAGGGCGTGTAAAAATAGTTTTAAAACTATTAAAAAAAGATTCACTAAATGGACTTCCTTCACTATAAAAGCCTACCACTTTTTTAATAGACTTTTCTTGTAAAAATTTTGCAATGGCAGGAGATTGTTGATCGCTGGAAAAAACAGTTCGCAGAAAATTTTTTCTGGGGAATTTAGTAAGCTGGCTAGTCGTTGATCCGGGAGAAATCAAAACTAAATTATTTTGATCATAAATATCCACCGTTGCTAGAGTCATTTCACTGGGATAGTGACCAACAACCCCTAAAATTTCAGGACGCTGGGAAAGAGATTTTGCTCTCTTTTCGGCTAGTAATTCGTCATTTTCATCATTAGTAATGACAACTTTTAATCCCTTACCATTAATCGCTTTTTTGTTGATAAAATCTTGATCTGGAAAATACTTGAGGAATGGATCATTGTCATTTAAAAGTCCTAGATTAATTTTTGTTTGTAATTGCGCTACTCCTCGTAACATTTCATTTGCTCGACTATCACCATCATCATCATTAAAGTCATTTTGATTTTTGGGAATACTAACAGCAACAGCAATCGTGTAATATTGCATTTTATTGGCTTCTAGTAAAGCATTATTTAAGTAAATTAATGTTTCTGGATCTAGCCTATCCTGTTGCCATGCGTCCTTAAATCTTAACAGGGCTTTTTGATAATCACACTGTGCAAAATATTCTGTACCTTCCTTCTTGTTAAACGGTTGAGAGTAATTAAGAACTTCTTCTCCTTCACTAATAAAGTCTCCCGTTTGTTTTGGACAATTATCAGGGCGATAAATGGCAAATAAACTTACAACTGCTATTGATGCTATTCCTATGCTAACTGGCAGATTTAATTTGAAATTTTGGGGCTTTAAAGTTTTTATAGAATGCAAAATTTGGGCGATTTTTGCAGAAGGCGAAGTGATTGGTGGAATCGTCGGAGTAATAGGATAAACCTCATTTTGCACTTCTTCTTCAATCACCTGAATATCCTCATCCCTCAGCCCGTAACGGCTTTGTAACTCTTTTAGTCTCCTTCTGTTTCCTTCTGTTATTGAAATAGAATCAGCTAATAATTCTCTAAAAGTTGCTTTGTACTCTGTTAGATTTTGTAATCTTTTTCTGAATGGCGCAAGATTCTCTTGTTCAATAATATCTGCCTCCTGTAATGATAAATCTAATTCGTTTCTTAGTTCATTTAGGCAGTTTCTTTCTACACGATTAAAATTTTCTTTACATATATTTTCCTTGCTCCATTCATCTAGAATTTCTCTAACCTTCTCACGATAAATAAATATAGGATTAGTGGCAGCAAGAGGAGATTTGGCTAAATAAATAGTATCCTCTCCTTCAAGAGAAAGATAAAATTTGGGAGTCATTGCCGGGGCAGCTTCCTTTACTCGTTCGCTGGCATACTCATGCAATTCATTAACAGAAATTAATTGATCACCATCCTTATCTGCTGCACCAGTTTCAATTCCTTCAACTAGATATTTTGTATAGATGGACAAATCTTTATCTTCCGACTCAAAAGAATATTCAATCGGACTAGAAGAGGTTAAAATCGCCCTTCCTTTACCTCCTAATTCCTCTTGAATGTTAAGTTCCCCTTTGATTGGCATTCCCTGAACCAATGCTCCGCTAAAACAGCAGTCGAGAATAATCATCTGCCTTTGGGAACGACTATTGTTCATATACTTATTAAGTTTACTTGCGGCTAAAATTGTTGAGATACGAAGCTCTCCATTCTGATCACGCTCAGTGTCTCTTGCACTTAGGCAAAATTCAGCCGTTTGATCTTTAAGACCATGTCCAGAAAAATATAAAAGAACTAAGTCGTCTCTCTGGCGATTAGTAAATAAATCCTCGACTGCTCTTTCCATGCTCCCTTTGTCTGGGTTAGGCAAAACTGTAACCTGATCAAAGGCTCCCATGTCCGGATGCTCTAATACTCGGCGCATTGCTTCAATGTCTTGAGTCGCGCTAGAAATTGAATGCAATCCTTCGGAATACTCGCTCACACCAATTAACAAAGCAAATTTTGCCATAATACCTTCTTTAACCTGAGATAAAGTCTTGAGCCGCTTTAATAGCCATTTCCAATTCTTCTCGACTGTGAGCCTTAACCGTCAACTTGCGATCATTGGCCTCTACCGACAATTCTATCGGTTTACCTCCCAGGCGATCGCCCAGAAACCCTAACAACTTTTTCCCATTAGCGGGGTTAACTTCGGTCATTAGAACTCTTGCAAATTAATTATATGTTATAATGATGGGTTAACTAATTTTCCCCAAAAAATTAGTTAATCAGTACATTTGTCCTGAATGAAAACTTGAAGTTTAACTTTTAACTCAAAACTCTTTAGAGCTGCTTTAATTTGGTTATCAAAACCTCTTTATTTAAGCGGCACAAACTATCT